>JBDSUN010000339.1:0-2971 GCA_039927735.1 Acidimicrobiales bacterium
GGCCTCCTCGTCACGTTCGCCCTGCTCTACACGACCTTCGGCACCCTCGCCTTCGGCAGCCTCCTGGAGGAGTCATGACCACATCGTCCCGAGGCACGCGCATCCTCGGGGGGCTCACCCTCGCCGGTCTGGCCCTGCTGCTCGGCTACGCCCTCGTGTGGAGCCCGGCCGACATCGCCCAGCAGGACTCCGTGCGCCTCATGTACGTGCACGTGCCGACCGCGATCCTGGCGTTCACTGCCTGCTTCATGACGACCTTGGCGTCGGCCATGTGGCTGCGCCGGCGCAGCGAGGGCTGGTGGGTGCTGGGCGGGGCGGCCGCCGAGGTCGGCGTCGTGTTCACCGCCATCACCCTGGTCACCGGCTCCATCTGGGGGCGCCCGACGTGGGGCACCTATTGGGACTGGGACCCCCGCATCACCTCCACCACCCTTCTCTTCATCCTGCTCATCGGCTACCTGGCCCTGCGGCGCATCGACAACGAAGCCGGTGACGCCGCCCAGCGCGGGATGCGAGGCGCCATCGTCGGCCTGCTCCTCGTTCCCAACGTGGCCATCGTCCACTACTCCGTCGACTGGTGGCGATCGCTGCACCAAACGGCCACCATCACGCGCCTCGACCCCACCATCGAGGGCACCATGCTCTTCACCCTGATGCTGGGGATCGCCGTCTTCGGCCTGATCTTCGCCTGGCTGCTCGTCCATCGGTTCCGGCTGGGATGGCTGGAGGAGCGGGCCGGTGCCACCGGTCTCGACCAGGCCCTGCTCGACCGACGGGCCGAGGCCGACATCCCCGTGACCGCCGGGACGGGTGCGTGATGGTCGCCATGACCCACGTCGGGTACGTCGCCGCCGGCTGGGGCATCGCCTTGGTCGTCCTGGGCGGCTACGCCCTGCGCACGCTGCGGCGCGGCCGGGCGCTCGCCACCCAGGTGCCACCGGAGGAGCGCCGGTGGAGCTGACTCCCCGAACCGCCCCTGAGCCGGGTGCGGTGGCGCCGAGACGGCCCCGGAACCCGGTGGCGTACGGCGTGCTGTTGCTGGTGCTCATCGGGATCGGCGTGGTGGCCTACCAGGGCCTAAGCTCCGCCTCGCTGTACTTCTACAACGCCGACGAGGCCGTCGAGCAGAAGGCCGACCTCGGCGACCGCCGCTTCCAGCTCCAGGGCTCCGTCCTGAACGACGTCGCCTCCACGAACGATGGCGTCACCTTCACGGTGAAGTTCGGCGGCGTCGAGGTGCCGGTGCGTCACGGCGGCGACCCACCGGAGCTGTTCGAGCCCGGCATCCCCGTCGTCCTGCAGGGCAGCTGGGCGCCCACTGGCGACGAGTTCCTCAGCGACCGCATCCTGGTGAAGCACTCCGAGGAGTACGAGGCCGACAACGGTGGCCGCATCGACGACGCTGAGGACGCCGACATCGACGACTCCGCCGCCGCACAGTGAACGCCATCCTCGGCACCATGGGGGTGGTGCTCGGCATCGCCGCGTCGGCCCTCGGGATCGTCACCCTCGCGGTCGGGCTCCGCCAGAAGCGCCCGCATCTCCTTCAGACGGGCTGGAGCTACAGCCTGCTCGTCCTGCTCGGCGCCGTGGTGGCCGTGTTCGCCATGCAGCGGGCGCTGATCACCCGTGACTTCTCCGTTGGGTTCGTGTTCGACAACGGCTCCAGCCGCACGCCACCGCTGTTCAACGTGGCCACCATGTGGTCGGCCCTGGAGGGGTCGATCCTGCTGTGGGCGCTGATCTTGGCGGGCTTCACGGTCGGGGTGGCCCGCAAGTTCCGTCGGCGGCTGAGCGACCCGCTGGTGGGGTTCGCCCTGCTGACGATGCTCGTCGTCTGCCTCTTCTTCTTCCTGCTCATGCTCGGGCCGGCCAACCCGTTCACGACGGTGTCGGTGCCGGCCGGCTACGACGGGCCCGGCCCCAACCCGCTCCTGCAGGAGCACATCCTCATGGCCGTGCACCCGCCGATGCTCTACCTCGGCTACGTGGGGTTCACGGTGCCGTTCGCCTTCGCCATCGCCGCGCTGGCCACCGGTCGCCTCGGCGAGGGCTGGCTGGTCGAGACCCGGCGGGCCACCCTCGTGGCCTGGGGCTTCCTCACCGTGGGCATCGCCCTCGGCGCCTGGTGGAGCTACGAGGTGCTGGGCTGGGGTGGCTACTGGGGCTGGGACCCGGTGGAGAACGCCTCGCTGCTGCCCTGGCTCACCGGCACCGCCTACCTGCACTCGGTGATGGTGCAGGAGCGGCGCGGGATGCTCCGGGTGTGGAACCTGTCGCTGCTGTGCGCCACCTTCAGCCTCACCATCCTCGGCACCTTCCTCACCCGCTCGGGGGTGCTCGAGTCGGTGCACGCCTTCAGCGACAGCGACATCGGCGCCTGGCTCCTGGCGTTCTTCGTGCTGATCGTCGCGGTCACCCTTGGTCTCATCGGCTGGCGGGGCGACCGGCTCCGCTCGCCCGGCCGCATCGACTCGCCGCTGTCGCGCGAAGGCTCGTTCCTCGTCAACAACGTGCTCTTCGCCGGGTTCGCCTTCGTCGTCCTGCTCGGCACCGTGTTCCCCCTGGTGGCCGAAGCCCTCAACGACCGCGGGGTCACCGTGGGCCCGCCGTACTTCAACCGCATGACCGTGCCCATCGGCATCGCCCTGCTGTTCATCATGGCGGTGGCCCCGGTGCTGCCTTGGCGCAAGGCATCGGGTGAGGTGCTTTCGCAGCGCCTGCTCTGGCCGGCCTGGGCCGCGGCCGCCACCGTGGCCGTCTCGGTGGCCTTCGGCCTGCGCGGCCTCGGCACCGTCCTCACCTTCGGACTGGGCGCCTTTGCGGGCGGTGCTGCCCTCCGTCAGGTCATCCTCGCCACCCGACGCCAGGGCTGGCGGGGCTTCGTCGGACGCACCAACGGCGGCATGATTGTGCACCTCGGCGTGGTGATCGTGGCCGTCGCCATCGCCACCAACGGGCACTACCTGCG
>JBDSUN010000340.1:0-6108 GCA_039927735.1 Acidimicrobiales bacterium
CGACGGAGAGGCCCATGGTCGGTGGCGGGAGCGGCTCGGGTCAGGCCGATGCGCCAGCCAGCTCCTCGGAGCGGGCGTCGATGGCGTGGGCGTCCCCGGCCCGGGTGGCGTTGATCTCCACCCGGCGGGGCTTGGCCCGTTCGGCGACGGGGAGGCGCAGGGTCAGCACGCCGTCGAGGTAGTCGGCCCGGATGGCCTCGGTGTCGAGCGTGTCGCCGAGGAAGAGCTGGCGGCTGAAGGTGCCCTGGGGTCGTTCGCCGACGAGGAGCTCGACGCCGTCGTCGCCACCGCGCCGGCGCTCGGCGTGGACGGTGAGGACGTACTTCTCGACGGTCAGGTCGATCGACTCCGGGCGGACGCCGGGGAGATCGATCTCGACGACGAACTCGTCGCCCTTGCGGTAGGCGTCGATCGGCATGGCGGCGGGGCGGGCGGCGGTGCCCAGGACCTGCGGCGTGAGGCGATCGAGGTCACGGAACGGATCGGTGCGCATCAGCATGGGGGGTCTCCCTTCTCGGTGGCGGCTGATGCTCTTACCTATAACGCTGTCCCACAGAAACTGTCAACCCAAGATAGAGGTTTCTTCTCGCGGTGATGCGGTGTTGCGCTGGTCAGCTCGGTCTGGTTATCTATAACCATATGGTTGTAGATGTGCTGCTGGCGCCCGAGGCTGATGGCCTGTTCCATGCCCTAGCCGACGCCACTCGCCGCGACATCGTGGCGCAGGCGGTGAGGGGCGATCGCAGCGTCTCGGCGCTGGCCCGCCGGTACCCGATGAGCGTGACGGCGGTGCAGAAGCACGTCGGCGTGCTCGAGGCGGCCGGGCTGGTGACCAAGGAGCGGCGGGGACGGGAGCAGATCGTGCACAGCAACCTCGGCACCCTCCGCCGGGCCCAGGAGCTGCTGAGCCAGCTCGAGGCTATCTGGCGGACCCGGATCGACCAGATCGGCGAGCTCCTCGCCGACGACACCCAGGAAGGACCACCTCATGCAGACCACCGTTGAGAAGGACGCCACCGCCCACACGATGACCGTCACGACCGAGCTCGACGCCACCGTCGAGCGGGCCTGGCAGCTCTGGGCCGACCCCCGGCAGCTCGAGCGCTGGTGGGGGCCACCCACCTACCCGGCCACGGTCGTGGACCACGACCTCGCAGCCGGGGGAACCGTCCGCTACTTCATGACCTCACCGGAGGGTGAGAAGTACCACGGCCTCTGGGAGATCGTGGCCGTCGAGCCGCCCCAGCGCCTCGAGCTGCTGGACGTCTTCGCCGACGACAGCGGCGCCAAGAACGAGGAGCTCCCCACCACCCGGATGACCATGACGCTCACCGAGCGGGCCGGCGGGGGCACCCTCATGGTGATGCACTCGCAGTTCGCCTCGCTCGAGGCCATGGAGCAGCTCGTGGCCATGGGCATGGAGGAGGGCCTCAAGGAGGCGCTCAGCCAGATCGCTGGGATCCTCGCCGGCCTTCCCTGATCCGATTCGTCGACACCACAGCAAGGCAGCCCCACCGATGAGACCGCTCCGCTACAACGTCACCCTCGATGGCTGCTGCGACCACCAGCTGATCCTCGCCGACGAGGAGTCGCATCAGCATTCGGCCCCTAGCCTGGAGCGAGCCGATGTGCTGCTGTTCGGCCGGGTGACGCACCAGATGAGGGTCAGGGACGGCTGCGGCCAGCCGATGTCGAACGCCTCGGCAAGTACCTCGGGATCCAGATGTCCGCGTCGCGCTCAGTGACCCGGAGGCTCCTCGTCGAGCACAGCCTGCAGTCTGCGGCCGAGCGCAACGTCGTCCAGCTCGTCACAGAGCGCCTCGCAGCGTTGGCCTGACATACGATCTGGACCATGGCGGGACCCCAGAAGGCGGGCGACGGCTACACCGTCGACTTCACCACTGTCTCCACGACCGGACTGGAGTCGTCACCGGTAGCCGAGGCCCTCGCCGGCTTGCGGGCCAACGAAGCGCGCTACTTCAAGAACAAGTACGACCACGTGTTCACCGTGGAGCCCGCCCGCGCGGCCAAGGACACGATCACGTGGGTGCACGAGATCCTCGAGGAGGAGCGCAGCATCGTCATCGCCTCGCCCCCGCTCGAGGCGACGGGCTTCGTGGTGGAGAACATCAAGATGGCCTACGTCTTCTACGAGAGCGGCCTGTCGATCAACGTCATGTACGGACTCGACGAGGGCGGGAAGCGAGCGGTCGGGTTCAAGCTTGCCGACGGCATGGAGATCCCCGACGAGCTCGCCTCGTTCAAGTTCGCCCGCCAGAAGTCGAAGCTGGCGGGCACGATCCGTGGCTCGTACTTCGTCATCAAGCACGAGCACTGATCCGCCGGGGCGTCCGGCCGCTACTCGGGGCGGCTGACGCCAGGCGGGGTGCCCGGCCGCGCAACGGTGGGGGGGGGCCTCCACCCGCGGGGAGCTCGATAGCTCACACCACGAGGTGTACGGTGGTGTCGATGAGCCGGACGAACATCGACATCGATGACGACCTGGTGGACCGGGCGATGCGGATGTACCGCCTGGAGTCCAAGCGGGCGGCCGTGCAGCTGGCCCTCGAACGGCTCGTCGGCGAGCCCATGACCACCAGCGAGATCCTGGCCATGCAGGGGTCGGGCTACCCGTTCGCCAACGGCGAGCTCGTGGGTCGAGTACCTGCGGGGCACCGGCTCGCCGGTGCACGTCCGCCTGCGGGACGAGATCGAGCGGGGCGGCTCCGTCGTCGTACCTGAGCTCGTCGTCATGGAGATCGTCGTGGGCGCCAGCGACGAGCGCGCCGCTCGGCAGCTGCGGAGGCTGCTCCACAGCTTCGAGGTCATGCCCCTCGCCCCGTTGGTGGACACCGAGCGCGCGGCGAGCCTTCAGCGTCAGTGCCGAGCCAAGGGCTCGACCGTCCGCAACATGGTCGACTGCCTGATCGCGGCGGTGGCCGTGCGCTTGGGTGAGCCGGTCCTCCACCTCGATCGTGACTTCGAGGCGCTCGCGAACGCGACCGACCTCGAGGTGGTGACCCCGTGACTCAGCGACCCCGGTCGTCGTTGCCTGGATCGCGGGGGGTGGAGGAGGAACCGGGTGCACCCGTGGTGCTCATGGTCTCGTTCTCCAGCTCAGGGACACGGCCGCCCCAGTAGACGAAGCCCATGACACCGGCGAAGAGAGCGACCATCACGGGCACGACGGTGCGGCCCGGTGAGTCGCCGTCGAACAGCAGGAAGCCGATCAGCGCACCGAGCACCAGGCCCACGGCGGCGAAGGCCAACGACCCGAAGAGCGCGCCCCGTGTCTGGCCCTCCGTGCCGAAGGTGACGTTCTCGATCTCCTGCCGCTGCTCTCGGCGCAGCTCCGCGACGGTGGGATCCGCGGAGGCGTCCTGGAGGCCCTTGGGTCGGTCGACGTCGGGCTTCGTCTTCTCGTCGAGCCAGCTCTCAGCCTTCTGCACCGGCGTCGTCTTGTCGTCCCCAGCCATCAGTGGTTGGCGGCGGCGAGGGCCTCGTCGAAGGTCGGCTGCTGGTCGCCATCGGTGCGCACGTCGAGGACGTTGGCGACCGACATGGCGGCGTGGCGGGCCGACTCGAGCGAGCCGGCCGGCAGGTCGCCCCGAAGGGTGACGGCGCCGTCGTCGATGCCGGTGATGCGGACGTCGGTCTGGGTGGGGACCTCGCCGTCCAGCGCCATGATCACCTTGGCCTCGGTCACGGCAGCATCGGTGTTGCCGGTGGTGACGAGCTGGGGGAGGCGGCGGGCCAGGTCGGTCGTTCGCACGACGGACCCTCGGTGCTGCCAGAGAAACGTGGCCACGGCCATCGAGCCGACCTGTCGGAACATGCGTCTGATCATGTCGGGGCTCTTGCCCGATCGAGACGGAGTCGAACCCCGTCGGTGGCGTAGCGGGCGTAGGTTCACACGGTGATCACCACCGCACCGTTCGGCACCACCGGCCACGCCAGCACCCGGATCATCTTCGGCGCTGCCGCCTTGGGAGGGATGCGCCAGGACCGGGCCGACCGGGTGCTGCAACAGCTGCTCGACGCCGGCGTGAACCATCTCGACACCGCGGCCAGCTACGGCGAGTCGGAGCTGCGCATCGGACCGTGGATGGGCGAGCACCGTCAGCGGTTCTTCCTGGCCACCAAGACCGGCGAGCGTCGTGGTGACGCCGCCCGCAGGGAGCTGGAGCGCTCGTTGGAGCGGCTGCAGGTGGACTCGGTGGACCTCATCCAGCTCCACAACCTGGTCGAGCCCGACGAGTGGGAGGAGGCCCACGGACCGGGTGGCGTGGTGGAGGCCATGGCCGCCGCTCAGGCGGAGGGCCTGGTCGGCCACGTGGGCGTCACGGGCCACGGCACCCGCATCGCCCGGATGCACCTCCGCAGCCTGGAGCGGTACCCGTTCGCCTCGGTGCTGCTGCCCTTCAGCTATGCCGCCGTGCACCATGACGACGGCTACCGGGCCGACGTGGAGCAGCTGCTCGCCGTCTGCGCCGAGCGGTCCGTGGCCGTGCAGACGATCAAGGCGATCGGGCGCCGTCGCTGGCCCGAGGACCACGCCGGCCCGCGCTTCAGCTGGTACGAGCCCGTCACCGAGCCCACGGCCATCGCCCGGTCGGTCCGGTGGGTGCTGGCTCACGAGCAGCTGTTCCTCAACACCTCGAGCGACGCCCGGCTGCTGTCCGCCGCCCTCGATGCGGTTTCGTCCCCGGGCGAGGTGCCCACCGACGAGCAGATGGAGGCGGACATCGCCGAGCACGGCATCGAGCCGCTGTTCGATGGCGACGTCCTCGAACGCATCTGAGCCGCAACCCGTAGTCCTGGGACGCGATCGAGCCCCGGCCAGTGGGCAGCAGGGGCTCGTTCGCCTACGCAGATCCGCCAGCGAGGCCGAGATCGGACAGGTCGCTATCGACCCGGCGGTAGGGAGTCCTCGTCGGAGTCGGTGGGCTGGTCGGGCGTGTGCCCGTCGGGGTGCTCGTCGAGCGCCGGGACCTCGCTCTCTTCGGCGGGGCGGGTCGGGTCCTCGATGGCGGGCTCGTCCTGGTCAGGCATGAGGCGGCCCTTCCCGGCGGCGGTGTCGGCCAAACCGATCGGGGGTACGGGGCGACCCATGGCTCGCCCTGTCTGGACCGGTTCGATCAGCTTCGGCCTCGTCAACGTCCCCGTGAAGGCCTACACGGCCGTGCGGGACCACGACATCCACTTCAACCAGCTCGAGAAGAAGACCGGCGCCCGCATCCGCAACCGCAAGGTGTCCGACGAGAGCGGTGACGAGGTGGACCCCGACGACATCGAGATGGGCTTCGAGGTGCGCAAGGGCACGTACGTCACCTTCGACAAGGACGAGCTGGCCGAGCTGAAGCCCGAGTCGACCCGCGCCATCGAGGTGACGGACTTCGTCGACCTCGCCGCCGTCGACCCCATCTACTACGAGCGCACGTACTGGTTGGGCCCAGACGGTGAGGCCGGCAAGAAGGCCTACCAGCTCCTCCTGGCGGCCATGGAGGACACGCAGAAGGTGGCCATCGGGACGGTGGTGATGCGCAACAAGCAGTACCTCTCCGCCATCCGCCCGCTCGACAGCGCCCTCGCCATGTCCACCATGCGCTTCGCCGATGAGGTGGTGCCCCGCGCCGACGTGGATGAGGTGCCCAGCCGACGGGGCAAGCCGGACCCCAAGGCGCTGAAGCTGGCCACCCAGATCGTCGACTCCCTGGCCGGCGAGTGGAAGCCCGAGCAGTACCACGACACCTACGCCGAGGAGCTCCGGACCCGCATCAAGCGCAAGGAGAGCGGCAAGGACTTCGTCGACGAGGCGGACGCCGCGCCCAAGGACACGAACGTCTTCGACCTCATGGAGGCCCTGGAGAAGAGCGTCTCCGCGGCCAAGTCCGCCCGGAGCAAGGCGACCACGAAGAAGGCCGCTCCCCGCAAGCGCGCCGCCAACGCCAAGAAGAGCGCGTAGCGCCCGCTCAGCGACGCGAGCTGAGGACGCAGAACTCGTTGCCCTCGGGATCGGCCAGCACCACCCAGGGCTGATCGCCCTGGCCGATGTCCGCCCGGGCGGCCCCCATGGCCAGCAGCGGACCCACCTCGGCGTCGCGGTCG
>JBDSUN010000341.1:0-6902 GCA_039927735.1 Acidimicrobiales bacterium
CGAGCCCTACGCCGGCACCTTCGTCAAGGACGCCGACCGCGCCATCATCGCAACCCTCGCCGAGCGCGGGATCCTCGTGGCCGAAGAGGCCTACGAGCACGCCTACCCGCACTGCTGGCGCTGCGGCACACCGCTGATCTACTGGGCCAAGACGTCCTGGTTCGCCCGCACGTCGGAGCGCCGAGCGGAGCTGCTCGAGCAGAACGAGCGCATCGGCTGGCACCCGGAGCACATCAAGCACGGCCGGTTCGGCAAGTGGCTCGAGGGCAACGTCGACTGGGCCCTGTCGCGTGACCGCTACTGGGGCACACCCCTTCCGGTGTGGCGGTGCGGTGACTGCCGGACGGACGTCTGCATCGGTTCCGTCGCCGAGCTGGTCGAGAGGGCAGGGCGTCCCCTCGCCGATCTCGACCTGCACCGCCCCTACGTCGACGACATCACCTTTGCGTGCTCGGAGGCGGGCTGCACGGGCACCGCCCGCCGCCTCGCCCCCGTGCTCGACGCCTGGTTCGACTCCGGGTCCATGCCCTCGGCCCAGCACCACCACCCCTTCGACGACGGCGGCGAGCTCCGGGCCTACCCGGCCGACTTCATCTGCGAGGCGATCGACCAGACGCGCGGGTGGTTCTACTCCTTGCTGGCGGTGAACACGCTGGTGTTCGGCGAGACGCCCTACCGCAACGTCGTCTGCCTCGGGCTTCTCGTCGACGAGCAGGGGGCCAAGATGTCGAAGTCCAAGGGCACGGTCATCGACCCCTGGCACATCTTCAACACCTTCGGCGCCGATGCGCTGCGCTGGTACTTCTTCTCCGCCGGCCAGCCGTGGGCGTCCCGGCGGTTCTCAGAGGATGGCATCAGGGAGTCCACGCGGCAGACACTGGTCACGCTGTGGAACGTCTTCTCCTTCCACTGCACCTACGCCGACCTCGATGGGTGGGCACCGAGCGACGCGCCCTCCCCCGCCCACGTGCTCGACCGGTGGATCCTCTCCGAGCTCGACGACACCGTCGCCACCGTCACCGCCGCCCTCGAGGGCTTCGACGCTCTGGGTGGGGCCATCCGCATCGGCACCTTCGTCGATGACGTGTCCAACTGGTACGTCCGCCGCAGTCGCCCGCGCTTCTGGAAGGCCTCTGACCCGCAGGCCCACGCCGCCCTCCAC
The DNA here is from genome assembly GCA_039927735.1 of Acidimicrobiales bacterium. Taxonomy (GTDB): domain Bacteria; phylum Actinomycetota; class Acidimicrobiia; order Acidimicrobiales; family VFJN01; genus VFJN01. The sequence continues at coordinate 1,163 of JBDSUN010000341.1, forward strand.
CACTGCCTCGTCACGGTCGCCGAGCTGCTCGCTCCGTTCTGCCCCTTCCTGGCCGACGATCTCCACGCCACCCTGACCGGTGGCACCTCGGTGCACCTCGCCGACTGGCCATCGGTCGGTAGGTGGCGCGACGACGAGCTCGCCTCGTCCATGGCGTCCGCCCGCCGACTGGTCGGGCTGGGCCGGGCTGCCCGCACCGACGCCAAGGTCAAGACCCGACAGCCGCTGTCCCGCGCCCTCCTCCTGCACCCTGGCGCGACCCTGACCGCCGAGGTGCTGGAGGAGATCGCCACCGAGCTCAACGTGCAGGCCCTCGAGGACGTGGACACGCTCTCCGGCCTGCTGTCGTGGGCCGTCGTACCCAACTTCCGCGCCCTCGGGCCCCGTCTCGGTGCTGGCATCAACGATCTGAAGGCGGCCCTGGCCGCCGCCGACGGCTCGGCGCTCCAGCGCCAGCTCGAAGCGGAGGGGTCGATCGAGGTCGGCGGCGTCCGGCTGTCGGCCGACGACGTCGAGCTGAGGGCCACCCGCCACGACGCCTTCGCCCTCGCCGAGGACAGCGGGTGGGCCGTGGCCCTCGACCTCGAGCTGACGGACGCCCTGCGGCGCGAGGGCACCGCCCGGGAGCTGGTCCGGGCCCTCAACGACCTTCGCAAGGAGACCGGCCTCGAGATCGCCGATCGCATCGTCGTGCGCCTGTGGGGCTCGGCCACCGTGCAGGCAGCGTTGGCCGAGCACGGTGCGTGGATCGGCGCTGAGGTGCTGGCCACCAAGCTGGAGCTGGCGCAGGACCTCGACACCGACGTCCACGTCCTCGTCGTCGACGATGACGACGTCCACGTCCAGATCCGCCGGGCCTCAGCGCCCTGGCGCTAGCGGCGCTTGACCGCCGGCTTCGCTGGAGCCTTCTTCACTAGGGCCTTCTTGACGGGAGCGGCTGCCTTCTTGACCGGGGCCTTCTTGGGCGGCACGGCCGACTTCTTGACGGGCGGGGGCTTCTTGACCGGGGCCTTCCTGACCGGGGAGGCCGGCTTCTTGGCCGGAGCGGCTGCCTTCTTGACCAGGGCCTTCCTGACCGGAGCGGCCGACTTCTTGACGAGCGGGGCCTTCTTGGCCGGCGGCGTGGTGGGTGCGGGGGTGCCGGCCGTCCCCAGCCGGCGATCGATGTCGTCGACCAGGCTGCGCCGGCGGCCGAGGCCGAGCTCGCGCGTCCGCACCAAGCGCAGCTCCTCGGGATCGAGCTCGCCCAGCATCGGGCGGATCTGAGCGGCCGAGAGCGACTCGTAGTCCTCGATGGGGAACCAGGCGTCGTCCTCCCAGCCACTCGGGCTGGCCGCTGCCGCGGGGGCCGCCGACGAGGCGTCGGCTGTCGGCACGGTGGTCGCCGCTGCCCCGCCGCTCAGCTCGGCCAGCCGGTCGAGGATCTCGGGGCGAGACTTCGTGTCGCGCTCGCGCGCGTCGACGACCTCGACCTCATCGGCGTACAGCTGCGGGAGCAGGGGCAGGATCTGACCGGCCGTGAGGTCGTCGTAGTCGGCGATCGGGAAGTCGACCTCCTCGGTCTCCTCCCAGTCCGTGGCCAACCACTCGCTGTCCCCTGCGGGCTCGGTGGGGGCGGGCTCGGTCGGCATCGAGGCGGCCCGCAGGGAGTCGACGGGGGTTGCCGCCGGGGTGCTCGGGAGTGGCTCCGGTGGTGCCGCTGCCTCGGCTCGCGGCTTGTTCCGACGCAGCGCGATCATCAGCACGACGGCCGCCGCCACGCTGCTGGCGATCGAGATGTAGATGAGCGTCAGACCATCTTCGTTCAGCAAGCCGAGCACCAGCAGCACGGTGGCCACCAGCACGAGGGCGAAGCTCAACAGGACGAGCACGACAAGGTCACCTTCCCCAGGGGGTGTTCAGGACTGGCGATACTAGGCACCCTGGCATCATCGGTCGCATGACGCCGACGGCCATCAGGCCCCGAGCGAGCCTCAGCGCCGGCGGCCGAAGCGCGACCGGCTGGGCTCCGAACCGGAGTCGAAGACGGGATCGACATCCCCCTCCTCGCGGGGTCCGAGCGGCGACTCGTCCGTCATCGCCTTGCGCAGCTCGGCCAGGTAGGCGTCATCGCCGGCGTCGCGCTCGGCCAGCATGTCGACGGGCTTGGTGGGCGGCCCGCCGTCGTCGCCCACCGGGGGCTCGGACTGCGCCTCCGATGCTGGCGTGTCAGCGGCGGGCTCCGGCTCCTGCCAGGCCTCCTCATCCGGGGCCCACCCCGCCGGGTCCTCCTCAGCGGGTTCGGCGGACAGCGGAGAAGCCGACGCGAAGACCGGCACCGTCACGTCGCTCACGGCAGGCACCATCGTCTCGTGCAACGCGGCTGGGTCGTCGAGCAGCCGTTGCAGCTCCCGAGACGTGAGGCGCACCTGGTCACGCTGCTCTTCGAGGTGACGCTCCAGCGCGTCCACATCGGTGCGAAGCTGGTCGCGCGCTGCCTCGAGGTCACGGAGCTCGCCCAGCACACGGGCGCTGGCCTCTTCCTGGGCGCGACGGGCCTCCGTCTCGGCCTCGGCCCGGACCCGGGCGGTGGTCTCCTGCGCATCGGCCAACATCCTGGCGGCTTGGTCCTGCGCCGACGACAGCGTGCGCGACGCCTGCTCCTCGGCCTCCTTGATGGCCGCATCCGCCGTGCGCTGGGCGAGGACGAGGGTGCGCTTGAGCATGTCGTCGTCGTCGCTGTTGGCGTCGGCCCGCTCGCTGGCCTCGACGGCTCGGCGCTCGGCGTCAGCCAGCCGGGCCTTCAACGGGTCCAAGCCCTGACGAGCCTCCCCCAGGAGGGCGGCGTGCTGCTTGTACTCGCCCTTGACCTGCTCGATGAACTCGTCGACGTCTTGGGTGTTGTACCCACCCCGCTTCGCTTCGCGAAAGGCGGCCGAGTCGAGCAGCTCCGTTGTCAGATCCATGTGCCGATGTTACCCAGCCCCCGCCCGGCGCTGGGGACCGCTCAGCAGATGAGGCGGATGCCCACGAAGATGATGAGAGGCGAGAGGTCGATGGCCGCCATGCCCAGTCGCATCGGCGGGATGGCCCGGCGAAGGGGGCCCAAGACGGGCTCGGTCAGGTTGAAGATGACCGAGTAGATGCTGGCGACCGGGGTGCCCGGGGTGACGCGCACCCACGAGAAGATGATCCGGGCGAAGATGATCAGCGAGTAGATCCCGAGGATCTGGCAGATGGCGTCCAACGAGCTCGATCAGGCCTCGTGGTACCCGTGCTCCTGGAGGCGCCGCCGCTCCTCGACCGAGACCTCGACGTTCGTGGGCGTGAGCAGGAACACCTGGTTGGCGACCCGCTCCATCTGTCCGCCGATGCCGTAGCAGAGGCCCGAGGCGAAGTCGATGATGCGCCTCGACAGGTCGCGGTCGACGTTCTGAAGGTTGACGATGACCGGCTGGTTGACCTTCAGCTTGTCGGCCACCTCCTGGGCGTGGTTGAAGGAGGTGGGCGCTACGACGTGCGGCTTGGCCGACGAGACCGGCTGGATCGGGCGTACCACCGCGGTGCGGGGCCGCTCGGCCGGGTCGCCGCCGCTTCCAGACGCCTGCGGTCGGACCGCGACTCCGCCGATCGTGCGCACCGAGCCCGACCCGGTCGGCTCGGGCTCGCGCTCGACCTCCCGCGCTGCGGGTCCACCGGCCGGATAGCGGCTCTGCACCGGCGCCGGCCGACTGCGCTCCGGCACCGGCTCCTCGCCGGTGTCGTAGTCGTCGTACTCGTCGTCGGGCCCGAGCCCCAGGTAGAGCATCGCCCTACGCCACATCGAAGCCATCGATCTCCTCCTGAGGTGGACCCTAGTTTCCCACGGCCGACACGCCGGCACGGGGACCGAACAGTGCGGTGCCGATGCGCACGAGGGTGCTGCCCTCCGCCACCGCCGCTTCGAGGTCGGCGCTCATGCCCATCGACCGCTCGGGGAGGCCGAGGCCGTCGGCCAGCTCCCGCACCTTGCGGAAGGCGGTCCGGGATCCGCTCGGTGGCCCGGTCGGCCCCAACGCCATCAGACCCCGCACCTGGAGGCCGAGGTCGATGCACCCCTCCGTCAGTGCCGCCACCCGCTCGGGTGGGCACCCGCCCTGCTGTTCGGCGCCGGTGACGTTCACCTGCACCAGCACCTGCGCCCCGGGCGACCGTCGCGCCACCTCGCCGGCCAACGAAAGGCGGTCGATGGTCTGCCAGAGGTGGACGAAGGCGGCGATCTGACGGACCTTGTTGCTCTGCAACCGCCCGATCATGTGCCAGCGGACGTCGGCGTCGAGGTCCTCGGCCTTGGCGAGGAGCTCCTGGGCGTAGCTCTCCCCCGCCTCGGCGAGCCCTGCCGCCAGCACGGCCCTGATCGCGCTCACGGGGTGGCCCTTGGTGACCGGGAGGATGCGCACCGCATCCGGATCTCCCCCGGCCGCCTCGATCCGATCGCGGATCCGGCGCAGCGCCAGCGCCACGGGATCGCTCACGCCTCTGCCAACCAGGCGCAGGTAGCGAACCGGCCCGTCTCGGCTCGCGCCCGATGGCTGAACCAGCGGTCGTCGCACGCCGTGCACCCCGAGCCATCGACCACGACCGGCACATCGGCCTCAGCCAGCGCCAGGCTCGCGGCGCGAGGCAGGTCGAGGGCGGGAGTGCCCCACGAGGTGCCGGCGCGCACGCCCGGGCCGAAGCGATCGACCATCTGGCCCAGCTCGGGGCCGTCGAACTCGTAGCACCCGGGCCGAATGCACGGCCCCAGGTGCGCCTCGAGCGGTTCGTCCCCGAGGTCCCGCAGCGCATCCGTGGAGCGGGCCACCACGCCGGCCAGCAGTCCGCGCCAGCCGGCGTGGACGACCGCCACCGAGCGATGCCCGAGGACCACGATGGGAGCGCAGTCGGCGGTGCGGACCACCACCGTGCAGCCTGGAGCGTTGGTCACCGCGGCGTCGGCCATCGCGCCCGCGTGCTCGCCGGGACGCCGCGCCCGTACGACCTCGGCGCCGTGCACCTGGCGAAGCCAGGTCCACCCGGGGCGGGCGGCGTGCAGGTCTCCCGCCAGGTCGCCATCGGCCCGGGCCGTCCAGGTGAACCGTGGGACGAGCAGGGCTACTTGAGGAAGGACGGGACGTCGAAGTCGTCGTCGCCCTCGAGGTCGAGGTCGTCGTCCGCCTCGTCGTCGCCGAACACGCTGCCCGAGTCGACCGTCGCGGGGCGAGTGCCGCTCCCCTTCTTGTCGTCCCAGCGATCGAAGCCGGCGGCGATGACGGTGACGCGGACCTCGTCGCCCATGTCGTCGTCGATGACGGTGCCGAAGATGATGTTGGCATCGGGGTGGGCGACGCCGTGGATGACCTCGGCCGCCTCGTTCACCTCATAGAGGCCGAGGTCGCTGCCGCCGGCGATGGTGAGCAGGATGCCGCGGGCGCCCTCGATGGATGCTTCCAGCAGCGGGCTGGAGATGGCGCCCCGGGCGGCGTTGAGGGCCCGACCCTCGCCGCTGGCGTAGCCGATGCCCATGAGGGCGGAGCCGGCGTTGCTCATGATCATCTTCACGTCGGCGAAGTCGGTGTTGATGAGGCCGGGCGTGGTGATGAGGTCGGTGATGCCCTGGACGCCTTGGAGAAGGACCTCGTCGGCCATCTTGAAGGCGTTCAGCATCGACGTCTTGTCGTTCGACACGGTGATGAGCCGGTCGTTCGGGATGACGATGAGGGTGTCGACCTTCTCCTTCAGC
>JBDSUN010000342.1:0-3696 GCA_039927735.1 Acidimicrobiales bacterium
CGCACCGGCGAGGAGGGCCTGCGCGCCGCTGCCGATCACCACCCTGATCTCGTCATCGTCGATCTCGGCCTGCCCGACCTCGACGGCGTGGAGGTGGTCGCCGGGCTGCGGGGCTGGACGACCGTGCCGATCATCGTGCTGTCCGTCCGGGACAGCGAGAGCGACAAGGTCGCCGCGTTGGATGCCGGGGCCGACGACTACGTGACCAAGCCCTTCGGCATGAACGAGCTGCTTGCCCGCATGCGTGCCGCGATGCGGCGCAACGCGCCCTCCGACGAGGAGCCCGTCGTGACGACGGCGACGCTCGCCATCGATCTCGTTCGCAGGGTCGTGCTCCGTGAGGGCACCGAGGTGAAGCTGACTCCCACGGAGTGGCACCTCGTGGAGGTGCTGGTCCGCCACTCGGGCCGGCTGGTCACCCAGCGCCAGCTTCTCCAAGAGGTCTGGGGCCCCCAGTACGGGACGGAGTCCGCCTATCTCCGCGTCCACATGGCGCAGGTGCGCAAGAAGCTCGAGCCCGAGCCGTCCCGGCCGCGGCACTTCGTGACCGAGCGCGGGATGGGGTACCGGTTCACGGCGTGAGCCGGCGATGAGCTCAGCCGAGCCGATCCGTCGACGCCTCGGAGACGAGGAGGTCCCCCGCTTGACCGTCAACGACATGGCTCTACGCTCTACGTCGATGACCGCCCTCGACATCGATCTCGACCACGAGATGAAGGCCCGCCGGCGCGAGCTCACCGGCTACTGCTACCGGATGCTGGGCTCCGGCGCCGAGGCGGAGGACGCCGTGCAGGAGACCTTCGTCCGGGCCTGGAAGGCGCTCGACAAGTTCGAGGGTCGATCGTCGGTCCGCTCCTGGCTGTACCGCATCGCCGGCAACGTGTGCATCGACATGCAACGGGCCCCTCAGCGGCGAGCCCGACCGATGGACCTCGGCCCGTCGTCCACCGTGGCCACCGCGCAGCTGCGGCCCCAAGCGGAGAACACCTTCGTGCAGCCCATCGCCGACAGCCGGGTCATCAACACCGATGGCGACCCGGCGGAGGTGGCGGCGGCCCGAGAGTCGATCCGCCTCGCCTTCGTGGCCGCCCTGCAGCACCTGCCTGCCCGGCAGCGGGCCGTGCTCATCCTCTGCGAGGTGCTCAAGTGGCAGGCCACCGAGGTGGCGGAGCTGCTCGACACGAGCGTGGCCTCGGTGAACAGCGCGCTGCAGCGGTCGCGCGCCACCCTCGCCTCGCTGGACATCGATCAGCTCGACTCCACCGTCGACCCCGAGCACGAAGCCCTGCTGGCCCGCTACGTGGCCGCCTTCGAGGCCTACGACATGACGGCGCTGGCCAAGCTCCTGCGAGACGACGTCGTCATCTCCATGCCGCCCCACGACCTGTGGCTCGAAGGCCCGGAGAACCTCGTGGGATGGATGGTCGGCCCGGGCCATGCGTGTTCGGGCTCGAAGCTCATGGCGGTGCAGGCCAACGGCACCGCTGCCTTCGGCCAGTTCAAGCCAACCGGGCCTGGCCGTTGGGAGCCGTGGTCCCTCCAGGTCATCGAGGTGCGTGACGGCCGGCTGTCGGGCCACCACAACTTCCTCTATCCGGAGCTCTTCGCCGAGTTCGGGCTCCCGCCCTTCCTCGAGGACTGAACCTCGCCGACTTGCTGGCGAGTGAGCTTGACTACGTCGGATGGCCACCGGGCTCGTGGTGGGTGTGGGCGCGCTGGCCGTCGCGATCGAAGATCATGATCAGCTCGGCCGGGCCGTCGATGGCGGCGATGGCGTGCGGGGTCATGGTGGCGAACTCGGCGGCGTCACCCGTCTCGACGGTGATCTCGCGATCGCCGAGCGACAGCCGCACCCGTCCCGCGATCACGTAGAACCAGTCGTGGCCGGGGTGGACCTGCGGCTCCGGGGCCCTGAGGGTGGGTTCGAGTCGCATCTTCATGGCGATGGTGCGGCCGGTGGGTCGGCTCAGCATCCAGGTGGTGCGTTGGCCCGAGCCGGTCGGCGTCGGCCGGATGATCACATCGTCGTCGCTGCGCACATCGAGGAGCTGGTCGAGATCGACCTGCAGCGCCGTCGCCAGCGGCACCAGCACGTCGAGGCTGATGGTCCGCTTCCCCGTCTCGACCCGGCTGATGGTGGAGGGGCTGAGGTGGGTGCGCGCGGCGAGCTCGTCGAGCGAGAGACCCAAGGTCTGGCGAAGGCTGCGCAGCCGGGTCCGGACCACCTGTTCGATGTCGTTGTCTCCGGTCATGGCCCCTGAACCTGTTTGCGAATATCGCAAGTCCTCATGCGCTCTATGAGGCACACCGTAGCGTGGGGTCATGAGCGATCACACCCCCCGTCTCGTCGAACGGCACTGCGACGTCGCCATCATCGGTGGATCGGCCGCCGGTCTGGCCGCCGCCCTCCAGCTCGGGCGCCAGCGCCGGTCGGTGATCGTCGTCGACGCCGGCGAGCCGCGCAACGCGCCCGCCGCCCACCTGCACGGCTACCTCGGTAGCGAGGGTCTTCCGCCATCGGTGCTGATCACCGCTGGTCGTGAGGAGGTCCGCAGCTACGGCGGTGAGGTCCTGGCCGGTCGCGCCAGCCGGGTGACTCGCACCGACGACGTCCGCTTCCGCGTCGAGCTCGTCGGCGGTCACGCCATCGTCGCTCGTCGGGTGCTGGCGGCGACCGGACTGGTGGACGAGCTCCCCGACATCGAGGGCCTCGCCGAGCACTGGGGGGGCGACGTCATCCACTGCCCCTTCTGCCACGGCTTCGAGGTCCGCGACCGGCGCATCGTCCAGATCGTCACCCACCCGATGGGCCTTCACCCCGCCGGGCTGTTCCGACAGCTGACCGCCCAGCTCACCATCGTGGTCCACGGGTCTGTCACCTTGGACGACGCCGAGCTCGACGCCCTGCGAGCCGGCGGCGTGGACATCGTGCAGGGACGGGTGAGCCGCATCGTCACTGGCGACGTCGGCCACGTGGTGGCGGTCGAGCTGGCCGACCACTCCCGCCTCGAGGTCGACGCCGTCGTGGTCGGTCCCCGGTTCACGGTCCGCGCCGAGCCGTTCGAGACGCTCGGGCTCCGACTCACGCCCCACCCGAGCGGCCTCGGCGACGTCGTGGAGACGGACACGACCGGCGCCACGTCCGTGCTGGGGCTCTTCGCGGCCGGCAACGTGACCGATCCGAGCCAACAGGTGCTGCAGGCCGCCGCCGACGGCAGCCGCGTCGGCGCCATGATCAGCTTCAGCCTCGCGCACGAGGACATCAGGACCGCCGTCCGACCCACTGCCAACGAGGCCGACTGGGACCATCGCTACGGGCGCGACCAGATGTGGAGCGGCAACCCGAACGGCACGCTCGTCGACGAAGCTCGCAGCCTCGCCCCGGGCCGCGCCCTCGACGTCGGCGCCGGCGAGGGCGCCGATGCGCTCTGGCTGGCCGAGCAGGGATGGAGGGTGACGGCCAGCGACATCTCCCGACGGGCGCTGGACCGGGTCGAGGCCGAGGCGGAGCGCCGCGGTCTACACGTCGAGTGCCAACCCGCGGACGCCAACGCGCATGAGGCCTTCGGGACGGCTGGGTTCGACCTCGTCTCGGCGCAGTACGCATCGATCCCCCGCACCCCCGACGGGCGCGGCGTGCGCAACCTGCTGCAGGCGGTGGCCCCGGGCGGCACGCTGCTCGTGGTGAGCCACGAC
>JBDSUN010000343.1:0-5022 GCA_039927735.1 Acidimicrobiales bacterium
GGAGCGGTGGCCGGCCGTCCTTGTCTACGGCGGCGTGGGCCTGGGCCACCCACTGGCGGGCCTCGACGACGCGACCCGTGAGCGCGCAGGCCTGGGCGAGGGCGAGCTGGTTCACCACCTCCGGATACTGCAGACCGGTGTCGAGTAACTTTGCGTGGATGTTGGCCTCGATCGTCTCGAGGTGGTCGGTGCGGTTGATGGCCCACAGCGCGTGAACGGGCATGCAGGCGATGAGGCCGTAGTTCGGGGCATGGCCGGGCGCGAGCTCGATCCCGACCAAGGCCTGCTCCGCAGAGGACAGCGCGTCGTCGGGCTGGCCGGCGACGGCGGCGACGTAGGCGTTGGTGGCCACGACGGCGAAGGTGACCCAGCGCGTGTCCGGGTTAGCAGCGAGGTCGGTCAACATCACCAGTGGTGTAGCGGGGGGCGTGGCGCCACGGACATAGTTGATGAGCCACTCGGCAGCGATGTACTGGAACGCCGCGTTCGACTGGGTGGGCAGTCGCTGCAGGTTCGCCGCAGCGCGTCGCATGGCGGCGTCGGCCTCGTCATGGCGCCCGAGCAGGGCCAGACAGCGGGCCTCGATGACGTTGACGAGCACGACCAGGTCAAAGTTGCCCTCGAGCTCGGCCTGGATTCGGGCCTCCTCGGCCGGCGTGACGATGCCGGCGAGATCGCCGATCTGCCAGCGCGCCATCACCGAGGTCCGCATCGAGGGGTGCTTGGCCACGAACGCGGCGGCGGCCGCCCGACTCGACGGGGCGTACTCGAGCCCCTCGAGGTCCTCAGGCTCCAAGGTCTCCATGACCGCCTGCAGCTCGCGTCGCACGTCGTCGTCCAGGGGGAGTCCGCCGTGGTCGGGATCAAGGAACTCCGCCTCCTGGAGCTCCGCCTTGCGCAGGCGCGTCCACGTCTTGTCGCGACGGTCGGCGCGCAGGTGGGCTCGCCCAACCGCGCCGAGCCGCCAGGCGCTCTCTCGATCGCCCACCAACCAGGCGAGGATCACGAGGTCCGAGATGGCGTCGGCCGCGGCGTCATGGCTATCGGCCGCCTCGATCTCGTCGGCCGCGAGCAAGGCGTCCTCCACCACGACGTCGGCATCGGTCCCCGCCGCCAGCCCCGAACGGGCGCGGCCCAAACGGATCTCGGACTCCCGTTCGTCGCCGTCCGGGAGGAGCTCCAAGGCCACCGACCAGGCGTCGAGCGCGTCGCGGTGGGCGTAGCGAGCGGTGGCGTCGTTGGCCACGATCAGCGCCGCGGGCACGCCGCGCTCAGCGCCGGGGATCGCGGCGCTCTGCGACCAGTGGCGCGCCAGCACAGCGGCCATCGCCGGGGACGGCCGACCGGCGACGCGCTTCTCGAGAGCCTCGGCGATGGCCCGGTGCGCGCGCACCTGGCGGCTCGGGTTGAGCTCGCCGACGAGAGTCTGCCGGAAGAGCGCGTGGGAGAAGGCGTAGCGATCGAACACCTCGGTGGCGAGGACAATCTGGGCCTGAAGGGCCTCGTCGATTGCGTCGAGTGCCTCGTCCTCGTCGATCTTGGCCACCTCGGCCGCCGCATCCAGCGGGAAGGCCACCTCGAACAGGGCGCCGATCTCGAGCAGCTTCTGGGTCGTGTCAGAGAGTTGGGTGAGCCGCCGCCCCACGACCTCGCGCACCCCCTCGGGGATGGCGTTGACGATGTCGTCAGCCGCCACCCACACCCCGTCCTCGAACCGCAGGCTGCCGACCTCGGTGAAGTGGATCAGCATCTCGCGCAAGAAGAACGGGTTGCCCTCGGTCTGAGCAGCCAACATGGACGCGAACGCCATGGGCACCTCCTGGTCGGCCAGCCGCTCCAACAGCTCGTGGACGGCCTCTCTCGGAAGGCCCTGCAGCACCAGGCGGGTGGGCTCGACCTCCCGGCGCAGCAACGGCAGCGCCTCAGCCAAGGGATGACGGCGATCGAGATCGGTGTCGCGGTAGGTCCCGACGACAAGCAGGGGCATCGTCATCGCCTTGCGGGCGACAACACGCAGCAACGAGATCGTGGCGGCGTCCGCCCAGTGCAGGTCGTCGAGCAGCAGTAAAGCCGGGCGCTCCGCGGTGAGCCGAGCGAGGAGCTGCCCGACGGCGTCGTGGAGCCGGGCCTCGGCCTCGTCGGGCCCAAGATCGGTCGGCGCGGCCAGGTCCGGAAGCACCTTGTGGACCGCGGGCACCAGGCGGCCGAGCACCGCTGCCTCGGTGCCCAGCACCCGGGACACCTCAGCCAATGGTGTGGCACGGAGCCAGTCGGTCAACGCTTCGACAAACGGCGCGTACGCCCCCACCTCGCCGTCGTGGCAGCCGCCGACGAGCACGGTAGCACCGGGGTCGACTGCGACGTCGCGGCACACTTCCGTGGTCAGCCGGGTCTTGCCGATACCCGGCTCCCCGGCAACCAGCACGAGGCCTCCGGTGCCGCCCACCGCCGCGTCGAACCGCTCTCGCAGGATCCGTCGCTCATCGGCGCGTCCCACGTACGGCGCGACGCCGCGAAGGTCGGCGGCCGCCCGCGTCGGCTCCCACCCGACGCGGTAGACGGCGACGGGATCGGGCAGGCCCTTCAGCTCCAGCCGCCCGACCAGTTCAACCACGTGATTGCCTCGACCGCGGGCGAGGACGGTCACCACCTCGGCGGTGTAAATCTCGTCGGCACCGGCGGCCGCACAGAGACGTGACGCCTCCACCACCGGGACGCCGAAGCAGTCTCCGTCCTCGACTGTGACGTCCCCGGAGGACACGCCGACCCGGATCGACAGGTCGAGGCCCTCGCGACGACTGAGGGTATTGATCGTCTGCTGCATTGAGACGGCGACCCCCACGGCCTCGGCAGCGCCGGCGAACTGCACGAGGAGGCCGTCGCCCAGCCCCTTCACCACGATGCCGCCAGCGCGCTCGGCCACCTCGATCAGGGCACGGTCGTGAAGGCGCCGCACCTCCTCTGCCTTGTCCTCGCCGAGGGCGGCGCGCAGCTCCGTGGATCCGACGATGTCGCTGATCAGAATCGTCGCCGTCTGCGTTGCCATCGCCCGCCCTCCCGGGATAGCAGCCTAGATCAGGGGGGGGCGACAGAGAGCGGGAACGCATGCACGCTCCCAAAGAAGCGTGCATGAGCCAGAAGACGCGTCCGGGACGCTTGTAACGGCCGGAGCCACGATGGCCTTCGGGCCGCCTGACGTTCCGCGCGTCGGCTGACTGTCGCCGGCGTCCGGGTTCGCGAGGCGTCAATGGGTGAGATCGATGACGGTGCCGGGGGGCCGGTCCTAACCGGCGGTGCGTGAGTTCGAAATTCATGCTCCGACGTTGCGGGGGGGGTCAGCGCTCCGGGGTCGCGACTGCCGAAGCAACGGCTGGCCGGCTGCGTGAGTCGGCGCAGCCCGACAGGGCGAGTGAGCGAACACCATGACGCCCACGCTCATCAGACTGATGGTTGCGCCGATGAGGTCGGGGCGGTCCGGTTCTGAAGCCGTCCGCGACTATCCCCACGCGAATGGTCCGGCAACGAGGATCACGGCGTAACGGAGGACCGATTGTCAGGACTTGCCCCCCGCTTCGAGCGCTGCGGGTGCGACGGAGAATAGGTCGTCGAGCTCCATCCTGCGGCCTTCGATGGCGAGCGCCCGCAGCTGCTCGTCGGAGAACTGGCTCGTCAGCCACCGATCGAGCTCATCGCGTTCCGTCTGGAAGAAGACCGTCCATCGCCGCGGTGCGGCGCCGCGTACCCGGGCTGCGTCCCGGGCACAGCCAAGCTTCCACAACACCAGAGCGTGCACTGCGGTCGCAGGCGCGAGCATCGACAGCTCACCGACGGCCAACGCATGGTCAGTGACGACGCCGGCACATTCGAGCGCTTGGGGAAGTGCGCCGTGGTTCAGGTGGTAGCCCGCCTTGTGGATCCATGCGTTCATCCAGTTTGACGACCTATCGGTAGACATCTCCAGCATGCGTCCGGCGAGGTCTTCCAGGCGGTCGGGCGCCTCTGTCTGAGCAAGCACGCATGCGCCTCCGAGAATGCAAGCGCGGCCTGTGCGCGTCGGCATCAAGTCCACCATCGTGAGCATGTCGTCGACGTCGATTGCGGTCTGATGCCACTGCCGGAGGTAGGTCTCGAGGCCGCCGCCCGTGCGGAACGCCGATGACGGGAGTCGGGGGCTCAACGCGTCGTCCCCCGCTACCGTCGCTAAGAAGTAGAGCGCCGACATCATCGGTGGGGACAGCGCGTCCACGTCGAGTACCTCGACGATCTGGGGCATCAGATCGAAGTACCTGTGGAAGTCGCGTCGATATATCTGCTGCAACAGTTGCAGCGTGATCACCGCGGAGTCGCGTCCGCCGGTCTGCTCGGCGACGCGAGCAAGGCGTTCGGCAACTTCGAATGCCGGCGGATACCCGTTGGGGAGGACGTGGGCGTAGGGCAACAAGAGTCTCGTCGCCCGTTGCACGTCGACGCAGCTGACACACCAATCAGCGGCGTGACGCTGCAAGGAAAGCAGTCCGCCCATCGCAGCCAGCGCGTCACCGTCGGGACCGTCCCAGACCTGCTTCGCCAGCGCTGACAGCTTTTCGGCGAGGTGATCCGCGAGGACGAGCATCAGCGCGTCGGCGCGTCCGTCCTGCTCCACCAACTCCCACGCATGGTCGCGGATCGACTCGAGATACCGGTACCGCGCCGTGCCGGCGACCTCGGAGACCATCAGCAGCGACCGGGCCACGAGGCCTTCGAGGACGTCGAGCACTTCCATTTCGCGGGCTCCACCCGCCACGGCGGTCGCGTCGTCCAATGCGAACCAGTCGATGAACACTGCGAGACGCCCGTAAAGGTCGCGCTCGCGCTCGTCGAGCAGTTCGTAGGACCAGTTGATGGTCTCGCGTAGCGTGCGATGCCGCTCGCGGCCGCGGCGGCGGCCGGAGGACAGCAGCTGGAAGCGCTGGTCGAGATGACTGACGATCTGGTCCACCGTGAGCACCGCGCAGCGTGCCGCGGCGAGCTCGATCGCCAATG
>JBDSUN010000344.1:0-7235 GCA_039927735.1 Acidimicrobiales bacterium
TCGATCGCGAGGCCCTCCCGACTCTCGAGCACGTGATCGGCAGCCAGGGCGACGCCGACCCCGGTGCCCTGGTGCTCGACGAGCTCGTCTTCAGCCCGCCGGCTCCGATCGTCGAGCGGGGGCCCGACGACCTCGCCGTGCTCAGCTTCACCAGCGGCACCGCCGGGTCGCCGAAGGCGGCCATGCTCACCCACGGCAACCTGCTGTCCAACCTCGAGCAGTGCCAGGACCACCCCGGGCGCCGGCAAGGACCGGACGATGTCGTCTTCGGCGTGCTCCCGCTGTTCCACATCTTCGGCCTGAACGTGGCGCTGGGCCTGTCCCTCATTGCTGGGGCGACCGTGCTGCTGGTCGAGCGCTTCGATCCGCAGTCGGCGCTGGAGTCCATCGTCAACCACGGCGTCACCGTGATCAGCGGCGCGCCGACGATGTGGTCGGCGTGGGCGTCCCTGCCCGGTGCGCCCACGGACGCCTTCGCCAAGGTGCGGCTGGCGGCGTCCGGCGCCGCCCGGCTGGACCCCGCCACCCGTCGGGCCGTCCAGGATCGCTTCGGGCTCGAGCTCACCGAGGGGTACGGCCTCACCGAGGCGTCGCCGGTGGTCACCTCCGGCATCGGCCAGGGCGCCCCCGAGGGCAGCATCGGCGTGCCGCTGCCGGGGGTGCACGTGCGCCTGGTGGACGCCGACGGCCAAGACTCGTTGGTCGGTGACGCCGGCGAGCTCTGGGTGCAGGGTCTGAACGTCTTCACCGGCTACTGGAACGATCCCGAGGCCAGCCACAACGCCCTCACCGAGGACGGCTGGCTCCGCACGGGCGACATCGCCGTCGTCGACGACAACGGGTTCCTGTTCCTCGTCGACCGGGTCAAGGACCTCGTGATCGTGTCCGGGTTCAACGTCTACCCGGCGGAGGTGGAGGAGGTGATCGCGTCCCATCCGGCTGTGGTGCAGGCGGTGGTGATCGGGGTGCCCCACCCGCACTCCGGCGAAGCCGTCAAGGCCTACGTCGTCGTGGAGCCCGGCACCAGCGTGGAGGAGGACGACATCATCCAGCACTGCGAGGCCCAGCTGGCCCGCTACAAGTGCCCGCAGAAGGTGATGTTCGTCGACGAGATCCCCCAGAGCGCCACCGGCAAGGTGCTCCGCAAGGAGCTCCGAGGCGCTGAAGCCGGTTGATCGTGAGCATGTGAACGGGGCGGTAGCGTGGGCTGACATGGCTGCGCCGCACCGCCGCAAGATCCCCGAGGCCACGGTGGCTCGGCTGCCGCTGTACCTGCGGAGCCTGTTCGAGGCCCAGCACACCGGGGTGGCCACCATCTCCTCGGAGCGCCTGGCCGAGCTGGCGGGCGTGAACGCCGCCAAGGTGCGCAAGGACCTGTCGTACTTGGGTTCCTACGGCACCCGAGGCGTCGGCTACGACGTCGACTACCTGCTGTTCCAGATGAGTCGGGAGCTGGGCCTCACCCAGGACTGGCCTGTCTGCATCGTGGGCCTTGGCAACCTCGGTCAAGCCCTGGCCAACTACGGCGGGTTCGGCGAGCGCGGCTACCCGATCGCCGCCCTGTTCGACGCCGACCCGAACGTCATCGGCACCCTCGTCCACGGCCAGACGGTGCGGTCCATCCACGACCTGCCGGCCATCATCGAGGAGCGTCACATCGCCATCGGCATCATCGCCACGCCGGCCTCGGCGGCCCAGGACGTCGCCGATCGGCTGGCGGCGGCCGGCGTGCCGTCGATCCTCAACTTCGCTCCCACCATGATCTCGGTGCCGCCGGAGGTGTCGCTGCGCAAGGTGGACCTCGCCGTGGAGCTGCAGATCCTCAGCTTCTACCAGCAGCGCAAGACCGGCGGTCCGCCGCCCACGGCTCCCTCCGAGCCCGTCGCGCTGACCGACTGACGATGCCCGTCGACGTCCCGTCGTACCCGGTCAACCTGTTGGTGGCCGGCCGGCGCGTGCTGGTGGTGGGCGGTGGGGCGGTGGCCGCGGAGAAGGTGCGCGGGCTGCTGGCCGCCGGCGCCGAGGTGCAGGTGGTGGCCACCGAGGTGCGCGATGACGTGCGGGCGCTCGGGGTGGCCTGGGAGGAACGGCCCTACGAGCGGGGGGAGGCGGCCGGGTACCGGCTGGCTGTCGCCTGCACCGACGATCCGGCCGCCAACCAGGCGGTGTTTGACGACGGCGAGGCGGCCGGCGTGTGGGTCAACGCGGCTGACGACCCGGCTCGGTGCTCCTACACCCTCCCGGCCCGCCTGGACCGTGGACGACTGCTGGTCACGGTGTCCACCTCGGGTCACAGCCCCGCCCTGGCCGGCTGGCTGCGGGACCAGCTCGGCGAGCAGCTCGGGCCCGAGCTCGACACCCTCATCGACCTGCTGGCCGAGGCGCGCGCCGACATGGTGGCCGGCGGCCGCCCGACCCTCGGGGCCGATTGGCGATCGGCCCTCGATTCGGGAATGCTGGACCTCGTCCGGGCCGGTCGTCTCGACGAGGCCAGGGAGCTCCTCCAGACCTCTCTCGCCCCCGCTGATCCGCCGCCCCCGGGTTCCCCCTCCTAGGAGACCGCTGCGTGTCCGTCGTCGTCATCGGGCTGAACCACCGGAGCACCCCGCTCGACCTGCTCGAGCGGATGACCATCGGTGATGCCGCGCTGCCGAAGGCCCTGCACGACCTCATCTCGCGCTCGGACGTGTCCGAGGCCGTGGTGCTGTCCACCTGCAACCGCACCGAGGTCTACGCGGTGGCCGAGCGGTTCCACGGGGCCTTCCAGGACATCCGTGACTTCCTCGCCGAGGTGGCCTTCCTGGCCCCGGAGGACTTCAGCGACCACCTCTACGTCCACTACGACGCCCCCGCCGTGACCCACCTCTTCGGCGTGGCCGCCGGGCTCGACTCCGCCGTGCTCGGCGAGAGCGAGATCCTCGGCCAGGTCAAGCGGGCCTGGGAGCGGGCTCGCGCAGAGGGCGCCGCCGGGCCGACCCTCAACCTCCTCTTCCGCCACGCCCTCGAAGCTGGCAAGCGGGCCCGCACCGACACCGCCATCGCCCAGCACACCACCTCGGTGTCGCAGGCCGCGGTCGCCATGGCCGCCCAGCGCCTCGGCGGCCTCCACG
The DNA here is from genome assembly GCA_039927735.1 of Acidimicrobiales bacterium. Lineage (GTDB taxonomy): Bacteria > Actinomycetota > Acidimicrobiia > Acidimicrobiales > VFJN01 > VFJN01. The sequence goes on from JBDSUN010000344.1 coordinate 3,111, forward strand.
GCCGCACCGGCCTCGTGCTCGGCGCCGGCGAGATGGGCGAGGCCATGGCCCTCGGCCTGGCCCGGGCCGGCACCGAGCTCACCATCGCCAACCGCACCTGGGACACCGCCGTCGCCCTCGCCGGCCGGGTGCAGGGCGAGGCCGTCCGCCTGGCCGACCTCAACGCCACCCTCGAAGGCGTCGACGTGCTGTTGTCGTCAACCGGTGCTGCCACCCCGCTGCTCGAGGTGGAGGACATCGAGCGGGTCGTGGCCGCCCGGGCCGGTCGCCCGCTCCTCATCGTCGACATCGCCGTGCCCCGTGACATCGACCCGGCCGTCGGCCGCCTGCCAGGCGTCACCCTGCTCGACATGGACGACCTCCGGGCCTTCGCCGAGCTCGGCACCTCCGCCCGCCAAGGCGAGGTCGCCTCCGTCCGTGCCCTCCTCCACGACGAGCTCGACCGCTACCTCGGCGCCACCTCTGCCCGCGAGGTGGCCCCCATGATCGTCGCCCTGCGCGATCGAGCCGAAGAGGTGCGCCTGGCCGAGGTCGAGCGGTTCCGCTCCCGGCTCGGGGGACTGGATGACACCCAGCTCGATGCCGTCGACGCCCTCACGCGCGGCATCATCGCCAAGCTCCTCCACGACCCCTCCATCGCTCTCCGGGACGCGTCGGGCTCCACGCGCGGCGACCGCCTGGTCATGGCGCTTCGCGACCTGTTCGCCCTCCAAGGCGACGACTCCGCTCCATCCCAGTAGCCCCCGTGCCCACCATTCGGGCGGCCACGCGCGGGAGTCCGCTCGCCCGCTGGCAGGCCGACCACATCGCGCAGCTCCTGCGGTCGACGGACCCCGCCGTCACCGTCGAGCTCGTGATCGTGGACACGGTCGGCGACCGGCGGCTCGACGTCCCGATCTGGGAGCTGGGCGGCAAGGGCGTCTTCGCCAAGGAGGTGCAGAGCGCGGTGCTCGACGGCCGCGCCGACCTCGCCGTCCACAGCGCCAAGGACCTTCCCTCGGTGACGATCCCCGGTCTGGTGATCGCTGCGGTGCCCGAGCGCGGCGATCCGCGCGACGCCCTGGTCGGGTCGACCCTCGCCGACCTCCCGGGCGGCGCCGAGGTGGCCACCGGTTCGTTGCGGCGACAGGTGGCGCTCTGGCAGCACCGCCCGGATCTCCGCTTCGTCAGCCTGCGCGGCAACATGCAGACCCGGATCGCCAAGGCAGCCGACCACGACGCCGTGGTGGTGGCGGCCACCGCCCTCGATCGCCTCGGCCTGGCCGACCGGATCGCCGAGCGGCTCAGCACGGAGACGGTGCTCCCCCAGGTGGCCCAGGCCGCGCTGGCGGTGGAGTGCCGGGAGGACGACGCCGAGCTCCGCTCCCTCCTGGCGGGGATCGAGCACGGCCCTACGCGCCGATGCGTGGATGCCGAGCGCGCCTTTCTGGCCGAGCTCGGCGGCGACTGCTCCCTTCCGGCCGCTGCCCATGCCACCCTCGACGGCGACGACCTGAGCCTTCGGGCCTTCCTGGCCTCGCCCGACGGCCGCACCCTGCTCCACCACGCCGACGTCGGTCCCGACGCCTCCATCGGCGCAGACGCCGCGCGCCTCCTCCTGGACCACGGCGGCCGGGCGCTGCTCGGCCGCTGACCGTAGGGTCGCTCTGATGATCATCGTCAGCGGCAGCATCCAGGCCAAGGCCGATCGGATCGACGAGGTGCTGGCCCTCAGCCTCGAGCGCGTGCACAGCCCGGTGCGCCTCTGACCATGGACCTCGCCCCTGCCACCGCCTCCGGTTACGCCCGCCTGGCCTTCGATCAGATGCTGGCCGTCGCCGACCGCCTCAGCGACGCCACGGTGAACGAGCGCCCGCTCGGCCCGGACACCAACGCCGTCGCCGCCATCGTCATCCACTGCTGCGGGGTGGGCGAGTTCTGGCTCGGCCACGTGGGGCTCGGCCGAGAGAGCCAGCGGGACCGGGAGGCCGAGTTCGAGCGCACCGCCTCGGTCGCCGAGCTGCACGCTCTGGTCGACGCCGCCACCCGTCAGATCGATGCCGACCTCGATGCTCTGGAGGCCTTGGAGGCGGAGTCGCCGTACGCCGCCGGTCGCCAGTTCCTCACCGTGGGCGACCAGTCCGACGCCTCGCTGGTGCTCCACGTCATCGAGGAGCTCTTCCAGCACCTCGGCCACTGCGAGCTGGCCGCCGACGCCCTCGTGGGTGAGTCGGACTAGACTTAGCCCGTGATCGTGAACATGCACGAGGCCAAGACCCACCTGTCTCGTCTCGTCGAGCGAGCGGCGGCCGGCGAGGACATCGTGATCGGACGCGCCGGCCGGCCCATGGCTCGCTTGGTGGCCTATGCGCCGGTGCCAGCGCCACGGGTGCCCGGCGCACTGGCTGGTCGCATCCAGCTCGCCGCGGACTTCGATGACACCCCCGAATGGCTCATCGACGCCTTCGAGGGACCAGCGTGAGCCTGCTGCTCGACACCCACGCGCTGCTGTGGTGGTTGGCCGGTGCGCCGATCGACGACGACGCGCGCTTGGCCATCGCCGATCCGGGCACGTTGGTGGCGGTGAGCTCGGCGACGCTCTGGGAGATCGGCATCAAGCAGGCCGGTGGCAAGCTCGAGGTCGACGGTCCGCTCGACGACGGTCTCGAACCGTTCGCCCCCCTTGCGATCTCTTGGGCCCACGCCACGGCGGCGGCCGCCCTGCCACCTCACCATCGTGACCCGTTCGACCGGATGCTGGTGGCTCAGGCTCAGCTCGAGGACCTCACCCTCGTGACCCGCGATCCGAAGATGTCGGCCTACGACGTCGCCATCCTGACCTGCTGAGCGGTGAACGCATGACCGTGTTCCTGGTTGGCGCGGGGCCGGGTGACCCTGGGCTCTTGACGGTGCGAGCCGACGAGGTGCTGCGGCGGGCCGACGTGGTCGTGTACGACCGGCTCTCGGTGGAGGCCCTGCTCGACCTGGCGCCCGCCAGCGCAGAGCGGATCAGCGTCGGCAAGGCGCCGGGCCAGGTCACCATGGCGCAGGAGGCCATCAACGACCTGCTCGTGCGGCTCGGCCGCGCCCACGCCACCGTCGTACGCCTCAAGGGTGGTGACCCCTTCGTGTTCGCCCGGGGGGGTGAGGAAGCCGCCGCCCTCGCCGAGGCTGGGCTGGCCTTCGAGGTGGTGCCGGGCATCACCTCGGCCATCGCCGTGCCCGCCTACGCCGGGATCCCCGTGACGCTGCGGCACTCCTCCACGTCGTTCACCGTCGTCACCGGCCACGAGGAGCCGGGCGCCGGCGACGGGGGCACGGTCGACTGGCAGGCCGTGGCGCGAGTCGGCGGCACCATCGTCATCCTGATGGGAGTGGCCCGCATCCGGCGCATCGCCGAAGAGCTGATGGCCGGCGGGCTGTCGCCCGACACCCCGGCCGCCGCCGTCCGCTGGGGCACCCGCCCGGAGCAGGTGACCGTGCGGGCCACCCTGGCCACCCTCGCGGAGCAGCCGCTGGCGACGCCGTCGGTGATCGTGGTGGGAGAGGTGGCCGCGGTCGACCTCTCGTGGTTCGAGGGGCGGCCTCTGTTCGGGCGCAAGGTGGTGGTCACCCGCACCCGCCGGCAGGCGTCCCAGCTCTCCGTCGCCCTGCATCGGTTGGGCGCGGAGGTGGTGGAGGTGCCGGTGATCGAGATCGCCGACGCCGCCGACGGTGGGACGGCGCTGGCCGAAGCGGCCGGCCGGCTCGACACCTACGACTGGGTGGTGCTCACCTCGCCCAACGGCGCCCAGCGCCTCCTTGATGCCGTCCCCGACGCTCGGGCCTTCGGCCGGGCCCGCGTGGCCGCCATCGGCCCCGGCACCGCCGCCGCCCTGGCCGGCGCCCGCATCCTGGCCGATCTCGTGCCGGAGACCTTCGTGGCCGAGGCGCTGCTCGACGCCCTCCCCGACGGACCTGGCCGCATCTTGCTCGCCCGAGCGGAGGTGGCCCGTGACGTCCTGCCCGATGGCCTGCGAGCCCGAGGCTGGGACGTCGACGTCATCGACGCCTACCGCACGGTGCCGGCCTCCATCACCGACGCGCAGCGGGCGGCGGTGGCCGAGGCCGATGTCATCACCTTCACCTCCAGCTCGACCGTCGAGC
>JBDSUN010000345.1:0-3836 GCA_039927735.1 Acidimicrobiales bacterium
GCGATGATCCCGATGGAGGTCACCGTGAGCAACAGCTGGCCATAGGTGCGCTGCGCCATCACCTTCAGGGTGCCGTCCAGCCCTTTCGCCTGCTCAGGGTTGAAGTCGATGGCGGCTTTGACGAGCAAGAAGCCGGCCACTGCGAACACCAGGCCCCTGGCGGCCATGCCGACGGTGCCGAGCACGTCGATGATCTTGCCCTCCACCCGACCCATGTCCGAGGTGTCGAGCCGCTTGTTGAACTTCTGCGCCAGACCGCGATAGGCGACGTACCCACTCCCGACGATGATGGCGAGCCCGACGGCCCCGACCAGCAGCCGGCCTCCTGAGACCTCGAGGAGACGGGCGGTGGCGGTGCTCTCCTGCTCGTCGGCCCCGCTGCGCTTCGGCGTCGGGTCGGCGATGAGCTTCAGCGTGCTGACCAGGAAGGCGCCGTAGAGGACGGCCTTGGCCGCTGACCCTGCCCGCTTTGCCGTGCGCTTGCGCTCGTCGCCCTCGTCCCGCTTGCCGAAGGCCGCCTCGCTGGCTCGCCAGACGGCATACCCAGCGAGGCCGACGGCGAGGACGGCCAGCAGCGGACGGCCGTAGCTGCGCTCGACGATCTCGCGCAGGGCACCGTCCTTGCTCGCCTCGTCCCCGGACGGGCTGCCTCCACCCCCGGCGATCTGCAGCGCGATGAGGCCCACCACGATGTACACGAGGCCGCGGGCACAGAACCCGAGCCGAGCCAACCGATCGACCCATGGACTGTCGGCCGCGCGTCGAGCCGTCTGTTCAGCCGTGCTCGCGGGGGTCATCGGCGCCTCTCGGTTCCGGGAGGGCCGATCCAGATTCGGCTCTCTGCTGTGCGCCCCTGTCTAGCGCCGCTCCGACCCCGGCGGCGCGAGCGAGTCGGCCGACGTCAGCATCCATGGGAAGGTGACGCCTTCGACGACAGGGGGGACGAACATGCAACCGAGTGACGCCCGGGCGCTGTGGCAGGGCCTCGAGCCGTACCACTCCATGATCTACTTCGCACCGGAGGGCTTCGAGGAGTACACCGTCATCGGCTTGGAGGGGATGGGCCAGGGCTACTTCGCCGCCCGTTCCGCGGCCATCGGCGCGGCGACGGCGGAGGTGGTGACGGCCACGTTCTTCAACTTCCATCCCGCGCCATCATCGACGGCGGGGGCGCCGGCTTCCTGCGGCGACCGGGGTGAGACTTCAACGAGGCCCTGCTCGCTTTCCTGACCAAGTAGTCCGCCGACGCCGGCGTACCCGACGCACGCCCACCGCCGTCACGTGGGGTGGGGGGTGGCTGGTTGGAGGAGGTGGTCGTCCGAGTACTTAGCGAATCTCAGTCTTGTTTAGTGCACACGGCGCTAGCGTGGGGCCATGGCCGCCGATGTTCGCCCGGCAGGCAACGGGGTGGTTGCACAGCTCGAACCTGCAGGCCGGCGCGTGCTGGCGGGCGTTGCCGGTGCCCGTCGCGATGAGCCGCAGCGCCCGGCTCGCGGTGAGTGAGCGACGTGGGACCGATCGCAGTCGCCCTCCCGTCCCGGCTCGCCGAGCCGGTCCGGCGGCCGGTGATGGTCCAGCGGTGGACCGACGTGGTGTTCCTGCACTGGCGCTACGACCCCGCCGAGGTCCAGCGCCTTCTCCCGCCGGGCGTGGTCGTCGATGTCCACGACGGATCGGCCTGGGTAGCCCTCGTGCCCTTTGGGATGGAAGGCCTCGGACTCCCAGGGCTGGCGCCCCTGCCGCTCGTTGGCGCCTTCCCGGAGGTCAACGTCCGCACCTACGTGCGAGCGGGCGACCGCCGAGGCGTGTGGTTCTTCTCACTCGACGTCGACCGGTGGCTGCCTGCCGCCGTCGCCCGAGCGGCCTACCACCTGCCGTACTGCTTCGGTCGGGCTGACCATGCACGACGAGACGACCTGGTGGTCAGCCGGGTCGAGCGGCGATGGCCCGGCCGGTCCCGCAACGCGACTGCGGAGATCGCGATTCGCACCGGCGATCCGATCGGTCGGCCCGACGATCTGATCCAGTTCCTCACCGCGCGCTGGGGTCTCGTCTCGGCCACTCGTCGAGGCCATCTCCGGTACGCACCGATTCACCATCCCGCCTGGCCGTTGCACACGGCCACGGTCGAGCACCTCGACGAGCACCTCATCGAGGCGGCGGGCTTGCCTGCCCCGGTCGGCCCGCCCTCGGCGCTCTGGTCGCCCGGCGTTCCCGTGCGTGTCGGCCGGCCCGTCGCGATCCATGCCTGACGTTCCACAAAGGACGTCAACCTGCGACCTCTACCCGGGTCGGTGACGTGCGGTGTCGTCTCCCGGAGTCCTCGGCGTGTCAGGCCTCGTCGCCAACCAACATCTCGGCCTTGTTGCCGTACTTCTGGGTCATGCCCATGGCGTGCTTGCTTGCCTCCATGATGCTGGGGTCGCTCATCGCTGCCTGCATGTCCTCCTGTGAGTCCCAGGTGCCAACGAACATCACGTAGTACGGAGGCTCGGTACCTCGGGGGGTGCCGCTGAACACCGTCGTGGTGTGCGACGTCATCTTGGGGAACGTGGCGGCGATCGGCACGTGGTCCGCCTTGTACTCGGCGAGGAAGGCCTCGGCATCGGTTTCGGGCTTGGTGTACAGAACGGTGAGGTTTGCCATGGTTCCTGTCTACCTGGCGGATGCGGCGTTCACCCCCCGGCGGTGAGTGACTGCGCAAAGGCGCTCATGCCACGTCCACGTGTTCGTCGAGCTTCTCGATCGTGAGCCGGGGCAGCACCCAGCTGAGCCAGCGAGGCATCCACCAGTTGCGATCGCCGAGCAGCGCCATCGTGGCCGGCACCAGGATCATGCGGACCAGGGTGGCGTCGATGAGGATCGCGAGGCCGAGACCCAGCCCGAACAGCTTGATCTCCCGTATCTCCTCGAACAGGAACGACCCGAAGACGACGACCATGATGGCGGCCGCGGCGGTGATCACCCGGGCGGTGGAGGCCAGGCCGTCGGCGACGGAGGTCCTGGCGTCTCCGGTGCGGTCGTACTCCCTCCGGATGCGGGTGAGCATGAAGACTTCAGGGATGAACGGGTTGATCGATCCGACCTGGCTGCCAAAGCGAACTGCCCCAGCCCCACCGGAACACCGCGACGACTACGCCGTAGGTCGCGCCGATGGACAGCTGGTTCATGACCACGGCCTTGAGCGGGACGAGGATCGACCGGAAGACCATCATCAGCAACAGGAAACTCAAGGTCGGGCGCTGGGCTCAGGAGGCCGCGATGCCAGCGAGTCTCCCTCGGAGGGCAACGTCCTTGCCGCCACCGACTCGAGAAGGGCCTGTTCGAGAACCTCGGTGAGCGCCGGGTGGACGTAGAGAACGTCGTGGGCGAGCTGGTCGATGGTCTGGCCGAGCTGCATCGCCTGCAGCAGCGGTTGCAGCAAGGTGGCGGCCTGAGGACCGATGATGTGGACGCCGAGGAGGAGGCGGGTGGCGGGGTCGGCGATCACCTTCACGAAGCTGGTCGTGTCCTCCAGCGCCCACCCGTAGGCGCTATCGGCATAGCGCCGCACGGCGATGGAGTGGTCGATCCCATGCTCGATGGCCTGGGTCTCGGTGAGGCCGACGCTGGCGACCTGGGGGTCGGAGAACACCGCGTGCGGGACCAGGTGGTGGGGCAGGCGTTGGAGCTGGTCGGGGTGGGCGAGGTTGTGGGCCACCACGCGTTCCTCGGCGTTGGCCATGTGCTTGAGCTGGAAGTGGTTGGCGGCATCGCCGAGCGCCCACACGCCGGGCACGCTGGTGCGGCCGGTGTCGTCGGTCACCAGGTGCCCGTGGTCGTCGAGGGCGAGCCCT
>JBDSUN010000346.1:0-11683 GCA_039927735.1 Acidimicrobiales bacterium
CCCGCACCGCCACGGTCGGCACGGCGCCGACCGACACGGTCTGGGCGGTCAGGTAGGGGAACGCCTCATCGGCCAGCGATGTGCGCGTCAGAGGCTGGAGGAGCCGCCGGGCGGCTGGCCCCCACAAGCCGAAGCAGGCCCATGCTGCCGTGACGTCACGGGCCACGCACCCGTCGCCCTCTGACACGGCAGCCTGTTGCTTGTTGATCCACGCCAGATCGTGGTTCCCGAACGCCGTGCCGGTGACCAGTAGAAAGCGGTCCGCAGCCAGGCGCGTGGCCGTGAGATCGCACTCGATGCCGCCGCGCTCGTTGAGCAGCTGCGTGTAGGTCACCGTCCCAACCGCGCGGTCCACGTCGTTGGCGCAGACCCGGTTCAGGAAGGTGGCCGCGCCGGGGCCCGTCACCTCCATCTTGGAGAAGCTCGTCTCGTCGAAGATGACGGCCGTGTCCCGGCAGGCGAGGGCTTCGGCCCCGATGGCCGGGCTCCAGTGCTCACCGGCCCAGCCCAGAGGACGGAGCGACTCGTCTCCATGGATCGCATTGGGCTCGAACCAGTTGGGGCGCTCCCACCCGCTCTTCTCGCCGAACTGGCAGCCCATCTCGGCCAGTGCGGGGTACGCCGGCGAGCGCCGCAACGGCCGTCCGGCCTGCCGCTCCTCGTTCGGGTAGTGGATGTCGTAGTAGGCGGCGTAGACCTCGACGGTGCGGGCCATGGCGTGGTCCCGGCTGCGGTGCTGCGGTCCGAAGCGGCGGATGTCCATCTTCCACGTGTCGAAGCTGGGCTCCCCGGCGAGGATCCACTCCGCCATCACCCGGCCGACGCCGCCGGCACCGGCGATGCCGTGGGCGCAGAAGCCGGCGGCCACGAAGAACCCGGCCACTGCGCTCTCGCCGAGCACGAACTCGTTGTCTGGGGTGAAGCCCTCCGGCCCGTTGACGAGCTGGACGATGTCAGCGTCCTCGACGGCGGGCACCCGCCGGCAGGCCAGGGCCATGAGCGGAGCGAACCGCTCCCAGTCCTCGGGCAACAGGCGGTTGTTGAAGTCCGCAGGGACACCGTCGACGGACCACGGGGCCGGGTTTCGCTCATACCCGCCGAGGAGCAGCCCCCCGCCCTCCCGCCTGAAGTAGACGAGGTTGTCGGGGTCGCGAAGCTGGGGCAGGTCGTCGGTGACGCCATCGACCTCCCGGGTGATGACGTACTGGTGGGCCATGGGCACGATCGGCACGTTGACCCCGGCCAGTGCCGCCACGTCGGGGGTGTACATGCCAGTGGCGGCCACCACCGTCTCCGCGCTTATGTCCCCGTGGTCCGTCACCACGCGCCGGATGCGCCCCTGGTCGACGACGAGGTTCGTGACCCGCACGCCCGACTCCACCTGCACCCCTTTCGCCTTCGCGGCGCCAAGCAGGGCGTACGTGAGCCCGCTGGGGTCGAGGTACCCGTCGGTAGGCAGCCACGCGGCCCCCAGGACCCCCTTGGGATCCATGAGGGGGAACAGGTCATGGGCCTCGGTGGGCGACACGAGCTCCATGGGGAGCCCGAAGGTCTTGGCCCAGCCGTGCTGACGGCGCAGCTCGTTGAGGCGCTCGGGGGTGGAGGCCAGCCGCAGCGAGCCAACCTCGCGCCAACCCGGAGAGCGCCCCGTCTGCTCCGCCTCGGCCTCGAGCCTGCGGTACAGGTCGACGCTGTGCATCATCATGCGGGTCAGCGGCAGGGAGCTGCGCAGCTGCCCGACCAGTCCCGCAGAGTGGAAGGTGCTGCCGCTGGTCGGCTCCGCCCGGTCGATGACGACGACGTCCGTGCAGCCGGCCTCGGCCAGGTGGTAGGCGATCGAGGCACCCCCGACTCCCGCCCCGATGATGACGACCTGGGCCGCCTCACGCATCGGTGGCGGCCTCCTCGAGGAGGCGGCCGAACCCGGGGCGGCCGGCTCGTTCGGCGAAGCGGTCGAAGTGGTCGCCGGCGTAGCCGATGAAGTCGAAGTCCAGGCTGCTGAGGCTGGCCTGCACCACGCCCCACATGGCCTCCCGCAGGTCGCTGATCACCATCATGAGCCGGAGGCGGGCCAGGCGGCGCGCCGTCACGTCGCCGAAGTACGCCTCGACGAGGGCCGCCTCACCGGCCGGGTCGAGCCCGTTGTTGACGGCGAAGTTGCCGAGATCGAAGTACCGGTCGTTCATCCCCGCATACTCCCAGTCGACGAGCCGCAACCCGTCGGTCGATCGCAGGAAGTTGGCGGCCAGCAGGTCGTTGTGGCACGGGCAGCTGGCCTCAGGCGAGGCTGCGAACGCCGCTCGCACCCGACCGGCGACATCGATGGCCGGCCCGTAGGCAGCGGGCACGGCGCCACCCCTCGCCCGCGCCGTTGCGGCATAGGCCTGGGGCACCCGGTACCAGTCGAACACCGCGGCGAGGGCGGGGCCCCGGTGCACCACCCGGAGCAGCGCCGCCGCGGCCCCGAGCAGGGGTGCAGCGCCGAGGGCATCGGGTGCGATGGCGCTCCCGGTGATGAAGCGGGTGACCAACGATCCCTCGGGCTCGATGAACGCCACCACCTCAGGGGCCACACCGAGGGCAGCCGCCTGGCGGCTGGCCTCCTCCTCGTGACGTCGGTCGATTCCCAGCTGGTTGGTGTGCTCTCCGGGGGCGCGAACCACGAAGCTCTCGCCGTCGAGCGTCACCCGGTAGTTGCGGTTGGTGATCCCGCCGTCGAGCGGCTCGACCGTGCGGTCCCGGCCCGCCCAGCCAGGCACACGGTCGAGCAGCTCGTCGAGGCTCAACCCCCGGCGGCGGATTCGAGATCGAGCTCGATCGCCCGCAGCTCCTCAGGGGTGCCCTGGATCTTGGGGCCGGTGAACCACTTGCGGGCAGACAGGAACCAGTACCCGAACACGAAGAGCATCAGGAGCACGAGCGCAACCGGGGCGTAGTTGTAGCTGGCCCACGTGATCGGACTGAACTGGGGCAGCAGGAAGTAGATGCTGATGAAGCCGACCCAGGCGACGGCGATCCACCCGATCACGTAGCTCCACCTGCCGAGGTGCCACGGGCCCCGCTCGAAGCTCTCTCCCTGTCGCAGCCGCAGGAACACCGGGATGATGTATGCGATGTAGAGCCCGATCACCCCGATGGACACGATTGCGAAGAAGGTGGCTGGGAAGCCGCCGGCCTCGCGGAGCGAGGGCACGCCGGCGAGGAAGGCGAGGGCGGCGCAGATCCAGATCGAGTTGGTCGGCGTACGGGTGCGCGGGTTGATCCGGTGCCACAGCTTGTGGCCGGGCACGGCTCCGTCTCTGGAGAAGGCGTACAGCATCCGGGAGTTGGCCGTGAGCGATGCGTTGCCGCAGAAGAACTGCGCCACGCAGGCGATGCCGACCAGCACCTTCGTGCCGTCCGCCCCGATGGCGTTGACGAGGATCGGGATCGGTGCGGTGATGAGGCTGCCGGCCGCCGTGACGGTGTCGAACCCCGGCTCGATGGCGAAGGCCACCGCCAAGAGCAGCACGTAGCCGGCGACGCCCGACAGCCAGACGGACGTGACCATGCCCTTCGGGCCGGCCACCGCCGCGTTGTGGGTCTCCTCGGTCATGTGGGCCGAGGCGTCGAACCCGGTGATCGTGTACTGGGCCAGCAGCAGGCCGATGAAGAACACGTAGATCCCGGACCCCGCCCCCGTCCAACCGGTGTTGTTCTGGAAGTCCGTGAACACGTAGCTGGCGGAGGCGTGCTGGTCGGGCAGCACGACGAGGAACCCGACGAAGACGGCGACGCCGATCAGGTGCCACCACACGCTGATGTCGTTGAGCAGGGCGGTGATCCGGATCCCGAGCGTGTTGAGGGTGGCGTGGAGCAGGAGCAGCACGGCGTAGATGAACAGCAACGAGCGGGGCGTCGGCACGAAGTCGGTGGTGAGGGTGAGGAAGCCGCCGATGAAGTTGGCCAGCGCGAAGTCGATGCTGGCGGTGATGGCCACCTGGCCGATGAGGTTGAACCAGCCGGTGGTCCAGCTCCACAACGGGGCGTTGCGCTTGGCCAGCTTCGCCGACCAGTAGTAGAGGCCGCCCGCGGTCGGATAGCTCGAGCACACCTCCCCCATCGACATGGCCACCGTGAGGGCCGCCAACGTCACGATCGGCCAGCCGTAGGCGATGGCCGGCCCGCCACCGGCGAACAGCGCCAGGTAGAAGGTCGTGAGGCAGCCGGCCAGGATCGAGATGATCGAGAACGACACCGCCATGTTCGAGAAGCCCTGCATCTTGCGGCCGAGCTCTTGGGCGTACCCGAGCTCGTGGAGCCGTTCGGTGTCGGACTTGTGGGTTGTGGACGACACGGGCGTGTCAGACATGAGTCCCTCCTCCTGCCCAACCCCAGTTCGAGCGCCGTGTGTCTACCAGGCACGTCGATCGTCTGCTCGGAGAACATCCAGCTCGGGTGTGGTTGACTGCGCCCATGGGCGCCTCGTTGACCGTCGAGCAGCTGCGGGCGATGGTCGCCGACGGCGACATCGACACGGTGCTCGTCGCCTTCACGGACATCCAGGGGCGACTCCAGGGCAAGCGCTGCCACGCCGCCTACTTCATCGAGGAGGTGCTGCCCCACGCCGCCGAAGCCTGCAACTACCTGCTGGCGGTCGACGTCGACATGAACACCGTGGCCGGGTACGCCATGTCGTCCTTGGACACCGGGTACGGGGACTTCGTGATGCGCCCCGACCTGACGACGCTTCGCGTGGTGCCGTGGCACCCCGCCACCGCCGTCGTGATCTGCGATCTCGAGTGGGGAGACGGGCTGCCCGTCGTGGCTTCGCCCCGCCAGATCCTGCGCCGCCAGCTCGCCCGGCTCGCCGACCGCGGCCTGGTCGCCTTCGCAGGCACCGAGCTGGAGTTCATCGTCTTCCACGACACGTACGAGGACGCGTGGCGCTCGGCGTACCGCGGGATGCACCCGGCCAACCAGTTCAACGTCGACTACTCGCTGCAGGGCACGGCGCGCGTCGAGCCTCTGCTCCGCCGCATCCGCAACGACATGACGGGGGCCGGGCTCGTCGTCGAGTCGGCCAAGGGCGAGTGCAACCTCGGCCAGCACGAGATCGCCTTCCGCTACGACGAAGCCTGCGTCACGGCCGACCAGCACGTGCTGTACAAGCTCGGCGCCAAGGAGATCGCCGCCCAGGAGGGCATGAGCCTCACGTTCATGGCCAAGTACGACGAGCGCGAGGGCAACTCGTGCCACATCCACCTGAGCGTGCGGTCCACCGATGGCACGCCAGTGATGGCCGGGGAGGGCTCCGGCCCCACGGCTGGGTTCTCGCCGCTGATGGAGCAGTGGCTGGCCGGCCAGCTGGCGTGCCTCGAGGAGCTGACGCTCTTGTACGCGCCGAACGTCAACTCCTACAAGAGGTTCGCCGAGGGCAGCTTCGCCCCCACCGCCGTCGCCTGGGGCCGCGACAACCGCACCTGTGCGATGCGGGTGGTCGGCGAGGGCGGTTCGTTGCGGATCGAGAACCGGGTGCCCGGCGGAGACGTCAACCCGTACCTCGCGCTGGCGGCCGTGATCGCCGCCTGCCTCCACGGGATCGACGAGAACCTCACCCTCGAGGCGGAGCTGACCGGCAACGCCTACGTGTCCGACCGACCGAGGGTCCCATCGACCCTCCGCGACGCCGCTACTGCCTTCGAGAGCTCGCCGATTGCCCGCAACGCGTTGGGCGACGACGTCGTCGAGCACTACCTGCACGCCGCCCGGGTCGAGCTGGCGGCCTTCGACTCCGCCGTCACCGACTGGGAGCGGTTCCGAGGGTTCGAGCGGCTGTGAACCTCCCGCGCATCGGGCTGACGACCTACGTCGAGGACGCCCGCTGGGGCGTGTGGGCCGAACAGGCCGCGCTGCTCCCCACCACCTACGTCGCGACGGTGGCCGTCGCCGGGGGCCTGCCGGTGCTGTTGCCGCCGATCGTCCCTGGCGACATCGACGTCGCGGCCGGCGCAGCGCTCGCCGGCATCGACGGGTTGGTGCTCACGGGAGGCTCCGACGTCGATCCCAGCCACTACGACACTGCGGCCCATCCCGCCACGGACGCCCCCCAGCCCGATCGTGATGCCTGGGAGCTGGCCCTCCTGCGAGCGGCCGGTGCCGCCGACCGGCCCGTGCTGGCCGTGTGCCGCGGCGTGCAGCTGCTGAACGTTGCGCACGGCGGCACGCTGCACCAGCACCTACCCGACGTGCTCGGCCGCTCCACCCACCGGCCGGAGCTCGGCGCCTACGCCCACCTGACGGTCGAGGTCGACGTCGACAGCCACCTGGCCGCCATCATCGGCACCTCCCCCGAGGTCCACTGCCACCACCACCAGGCCATCGATCGCTTGGGAGAGGGCCTGACGGTCTGTGCTCGCGCTGCCGACGGCACCATCGAGGCGGTCGAGCTGGCCGGGCCCCGCTTCGCCATCGGGGTCCAGTGGCACCCCGAGGAGGATGGCGAGGATCGCCTGTTCAGCGCCTTGATCGAGGCAGCGGCGGTGCCCGCCGCGTGAGCGGCCACCGGGTCGTGAACCCCGCCACCGAGGCTCTGGTGTGCGAGGTGGCGGGCACCACCGTGGACGAGGTGGACGCCGCCATCGAGCGGGCCCGAGCGGCCTTCCCGGCCTGGGCGGCGGTGGCGCCCGGTGACCGGGCCCGGTTGCTGCGCCGCTTCGCGGACGCCGTCGACGACGATCTGGAGCACCTCGCCGGCCTCGAGGTGGCCAACGCCGGCCACACCATCACCAACGCACGGTGGGAGGCCGGCAACGCACGCGATGTCATCGCCTACTACGCCGCTGCGCCGGAGCGCCTGTTCGGGCGACAGATCCCGGTGGCGGGCGGACTCGACGTGACCTTCCGTGAGCCTCTCGGCGTGGTCGGCGTCATCGTCCCGTGGAACTTCCCGATGCCGATCGCGGCGTGGGGCTTCGCTCCGGCCCTGGCCGCTGGCAACCCAGTGGTGCTCAAGCCGGCCGAGCTGACCCCCCTCACCGCTCTGCGACTCGGCGAGCTGGCACGCGAGGCTGGCATGCCCGAGGATGTCTTCCAGGTGCTGGCCGGGAAGGGGTCCGTCGTCGGCCAGCGGATCGTCGACCACCCGGCCGTCCGCAAGATCGTGTTCACGGGTTCCACCGAGGTCGGCCGCTCGATCATGGTCGGCGCCGCCGCCCAGATGAAGCGGATCACCCTCGAGCTCGGCGGCAAGAGCGCCAACATCGTGTTCGCCGACGCTGACCTCGGGCAGGCGGCGGCCACCGCCCCGTACGCTGTCTTCGACAACGCCGGGCAAGACTGCTGCGCCCGCTCGCGCATCCTCGTCGAGCGCTCCGTCCACGACCGGTTCCTGGCCCTACTCGAGCCGGCCGTCAAGGGCGTGAAGGTGGGTGATCCCGCCTTGCCCGACACCGAGATGGGTCCGCTCATCTCGGCCGCCCATCGCAAGACGGTGGCGTCCTATGTGCCCGAGGACGCGCCGGTGGCCTTTCGGGGGGAGGCGCCCGAGGGACCCGGCTACTGGTTCCCGCCCACGGTGCTGGCCCCCGTCGCGCTCGACGATCGCGCCTTCACCGAGGAGATCTTCGGCCCGGTGGTCACGGTCGTCCCGTTCGACGACGAAGGTGACGCCATCCGCATCGCCAACAACAGCCCGTACGGCCTGTCCGGGTCGATCTGGACCCAGAACCTGGGCCGAGCCCTGCGGATGGTTCGCGCGGTGGAGGCCGGCAACCTCTCGGTGAACTCGCACTCGTCGGTGCGCTACTGGACGCCCTTCGGCGGGTTCAAGCAGTCCGGCCTCGGTCGGGAGCTGGGTCCGGACGCCCTCGACTCCTTCACCGACGTCAAGAACGTCTTCATCTCGAGCTGATCGGAGCAGGTTCGGCCGAGGTGGTGCCCCGGTTGCCGAGACCGCTCGACCCGCTGGAGTCTGCTCTCCGTGTCCGGACGCCACTCATGGCGACGTTGGCGTCACAGGCCGATGACGGTCACCGGTATCGCGGAGTCCGTCGTGGTTCCGTCGCCGAGCTGGCCGTTGTTGTTGTAACCCCAGCATTCGACGAGACCGCTGCCCTCCGCGCACCCGTAGTACTCGCCGGTGGCGGCTGCGGTGGCGTTGGTGATGCCGACGACCGCCACCGGCGTCGGGTTCGGTGACACCGTCGTGGTCCCGTTGCCGAGCTGCCCGAAGCTGTTGTCGCCCCAGCACCTCATGCCTCCGCTCGCGAGCAAGGCGCACGCGAACGCGCCGCCGTTGTTGATGGCGGTGGCACCCGTGAGCCCACTGACGGAGACGGGCGTCGTCGAGTCCGTCGTGGTCCCGTTGCCGAGCTGGCCATAGAGGTTGTTCCCCCAGCACCTCACCACCCCACCCACCACGATCGCACAGGTGTGGGAGTGGCCAGCGGTGACGGCAGCGGCCCCCGTGAGACCGGAGACGGAGACAGGGGTCGAGGAGTTCGTCGTGGTCCCGTTGCCGAGCTGCCCGAACCCGTTGTCCCCCCAACACTTGCCCGTCCCTCCCGTCAGCACCGCACACGTGACACGGGAACCGGCGGTGACGGCCGTCGCCCCGGTGATGCCGCTGACCGACACCGGCGTCGACGAGTTCAGCGTGGCGCCGTTGCCGAGCTGCCCAAGGGCGTTCCCGCCCCAGCACTTGACGTTGCCAGCGGCCACCCGCGCGCATGTGTGGTTCTGCCCGCCCGTCACGTTGGTGGCCCCGGTGATCCCGGTGACGGCCACCGGTGTCGTCGCGTCCGTGGCCGTGCTGTCGCCCAGCTGGCCGACGTTGTTGCGGCCCCAGCAGCTGACGGCACCCCCGCCGGCCACGGCACAGGTGTGTTCGTGCCCGGCGGTGATCGCGGTGGCTCCCGTGATCCCGGTGACCGCGACTGGCGTCGACGAGTCGGTGGTCGTCCCGTCACCCAGCTGTCCGAACGCGTTGTCTCCCCAGCACTTGACGGCGCCGCCCGACACGATTGCGCACGTGTGAGCGAACCCGGCGGCGATCGAGGGAGCAAGCGGGGTGACGGAGTTGGAGGTCGCTGATCGAGCGGTGTCGTTGCCGAGGGCGTTGATTCCGTGCACCTGGAACGTGTAGGCGACTCCGTTGGTGAGCCCGGCAACGATCTGCGTGGTGGCCGTCGAGTTGAACGCAACCGGGGCCTGCGCCACAGAGCCGACGTAGGGCGTGACGACGTAGGAGGTCAGCACGAACGCGTTGTCGCCGGGCGGGGCCTGCCACGACACTGCGGCCAGGCCATCGCCAGCTACCGCAAGGCCGATCACCGGAGGCGGATCCGCCACACAGCCCGACAGGGCCAGCATCCCAGCTGACACTGCGACAACCGGGGCAAACCTCCTCAGCCGACCGCGCATGGTGTCCGCCCCCCGCCCCCGCCTTCTGCTGCCTGTGACCCGGACGGTACACAACCCGCGCTGACCCGGCAACGCCCGGCACGCCGCGTCGAGCAGCCAGAGCGCGCTGTGCTGCCCGCATGCAGCCCCCGTTCATCCCGGTGACGACTATCGGGTACGAGCCGGTGGGCCGTCCCCCCATCGAGCGCAGGGGGACGACCCGTCCGGCCAGCCATCCGACGAGGACTACGGCGTGGCGTTCACCGGGCTGTACTCGAAGATGTAGAGCCCGAAGTCGCGGTCGGAGGCAGCGACATACTCCTTCCCGCCTGACTCGAAGACCTGCACACCCCAGAAGTTGTTGCCTCCGTCGTCGATGAAGGCGGCCTGCTCCTGGATCTCGCCGCCGGCGGCATCGATGACTCGCAGGCCGCCGGAGTAGTAGGACAGGTACGCGAGCTCGCTGTTCCGGCCGGAGGTGGCCACCTCGTGCACCGAGAGGTCACCGAAGCCGGTGGCGAAGCTCTCGTCGTGCGCCTCCGGGATGGCGTACGTGTCCAGGTCAGTCATCGTGGCGCTGTCGAACAGGTGCACGTAGCCCCAGCCGTCGAAGTACGACGAGAACGACAGCGTGTCACCCGTGTCGCCGACAGGGATGCCCGAGAGCTCCGATCCGGTGCCGGCGAGGCACGCAGCGTCGTCGTAGGTGGCGTCGAAGATGTCGAAGCCCTGCTCCCTGGGCGCAACGCCGAAGGTAGGGATGTCGCCCTCGACGCTCATCCCAAGCGAGGCGTTGCACCCGTCGGGACCAGTGCGGTTGAAGATGAGGACGGCTTCGTAGCCGCCGGCCGCGGTCACGTTGGCCACCTTCTCGGTGAAGGTGCACAGCCCTCGCTCGACGACGGCGATCTGCGTGCCCTCAGCGGCTCCGGCGTTGGGATCGCCGTTACAGCCACGACCGAAGAACACCGACTGCGCGGTGATCGTGTCGCCGGGCTCGAGCGGCGTGGTGTCACTGCCTTGGCCGGCATCGATCTCGGTGCCGTCCTCCACGTTGATCGCCTCGAGGGCGAACGGCGAGAAGTCCTCGTCGGCGCCCAGCACGAATGCATCATCCTCGCCGGCGAACTCCGCCTGATGCCCGTTGCCCTCCGGTGGGACGGTGAGACCGCTCTCTGCAGCCTCAGGGTCGGGGTTGGTGAAGTCGCTGTCCGAGAGGTAGATCGGGGCCAGCGGGTCGGTCACGTCGAGCTGGACGTAGCCGGCGTCCCAGTACGAGGCGAGCATCACGAACCTGTCACCGATCTGCTTGACCACCATGTCGTGCAGGAACACCTCATCCAGTCCCTGCCCGGGCTGCAGGATCTGCGGGAACTCCTCGGCGAGGTCGTACTCGGCGATCAGCACCGGCTTGCGTGGGTTGGTGATGTCGACGATGTCGACGTCGAGCACCTCTTCGTTGTCGACCATGACGGCGTAGGCCCTGTCGCCGGCATCCCAGGCGAAGACGCTGTGGATCTCGTGGGCAGCCTTCTTGCCGTTGCCCGGGACGGACTCGTCACCGAAGCCGACGGCGAGCTTGGTGGGCGCCGCCGGGTTGGTGACGTCGTAGATGTTCATGCCGCCGAACCCCACGCCCGGCTTGCACTGCTCGTTGTTCGTCACGAGGATGTCGCCGGTGAAGGAGGCGGTGCTGATGGGCAGGGCCTGCACGCCCTCGCCGGGGTAGCTCCCCTCCTTGGACTGGATGAAGCCGATCTCCTCTGGCGCGGTCACGTCGGAGATGTCGACCACGTGCACCCCGTTGTACTTGCAGGTCACGCCTCCCCACGCCGCCAGGTAGGCCGTGTCGCCGAGCACCCCCACGTCGGCGATCTTGCCCTCGCTGACGTTCCGGAGACCGAGCCGGCTGACGACCTCGAGGTCGCCCTGCTGGTCCTCCGTCGTGGGCGGTAGATGACCTTCATCTCCGCCGTGCTGGTCGTGGCCGTGCGTCGCCTTGGCGTTGTCGATCGCGCCGTCGTCCGCCGACGTGTCGTCGTGCGCGGCTGCCACCCCTGTCGATAGCAGCGTCACGGCCACCGCCAGCGCGGCAGCATTTCTGATGCGCATTCTCATGAGGCTCTCCTGGTTTCGGTGATGCCCGCACCGCCCAACCCGACTGAGCGGGCATTCTAAAGCACCTCACACCAGACCCCGCCGGACCGATGCTGGCCAACTGCAACCAGCCTGACCGACAACCCGTCCCACCGCAAGCAACACCACCGACCGAGAAACCAAACGCTCCGCTGAAACGGACCCA
>JBDSUN010000347.1:0-5483 GCA_039927735.1 Acidimicrobiales bacterium
CCTCGGCCAGGATCCCTACCACGGGCCCGGCCAAGCCCACGGTCTGTGCTTCTCCGTCCGTCCGGGCGTGGCGCAGCCGCCATCGCTGCGGAACATCCTCAAGGAGCTGCACACCGACCTCGGCATCGAACCGGCGGGCCACGGGTGCCTCGATGCCTGGGCGAAGCAGGGGGTGCTCCTGCTCAACACGACGCTCACCGTCCGGGCTGGCCAAGCCGCGTCGCATCAGGGCAAGGGCTGGGAGACCTTCACCGATGCGGTCATCCGAGCGGTCAGCGCCAAGCCTGAGCGGGTCGTCTTCATCCTCTGGGGCGCATCCGCCCGCAAGAAGAAGGCGCTGATCGACACCACCCGCCACGCGATCCTCGAGTCGGCCCACCCCTCGCCGCTGTCAGCCCACAACGGGTTCTTCGGCAGCCGCCCCTTCTCCCGAGCCAACGAGGCCCTGCCGGCGGCCGGCCGCGATCCGATCGACTGGCGCCTCCCACCCCGCTGACCAGTGGGTCAGCGGCGCCTGGGCAGGTGGCGGCGGACGCGGGTGAGCATCCGGACGAGCTCCTCGCCGAGGTCGTCAGAGGTGGCGCGCGGGTTGTTGTAGACCACGTACTCCTTGGCCACCAGCGTGGCCAGGTAGTCGAGCAGCAGACCGTCGTCGTCCTTCACGAGCAGGAAGTCCGCATGGCGCTCGTTGTAGAGCACCACCCCGGCGTCGGGCTCGAACCGACTCCGAGCGTGGCAGGGCTCGGGATCGGGGGCCACCGACGGCAGGTGGCGGGAACGGCTGCGGTCCGGACGGGCGTCGGGCGAGGCGGGCTCCTGGGGAGGGGTCGACGGTGGTGCCGCCCGCGGCTCGAGCTCGTCGAGGGTGGGCGACGGCCCGTCGTCTCTGCCTTCGGCGGCCGGCGCGTCGCTCGATGGTGACGGCTCCCCGAACATGCCGCCCTCGCCGGGCTCTTGGCCGACCAACGTGCGCATCGGGTTGTCGAGGTCGGCCAGCTCCTTGAGGACCCGACCGAAGATGCGCCGCAGCGCGTCGGACATGCGGTCGGCGGCCTCCTCATCCACCACCTGGCGCACCCGTTCGATGGTCTTGGCGACGAGCGGCTCCACGCTGTGCACAGCATCCCGGAACACCGGGAAGGCGCTGTCGTCCCGAAGCACCGCCCGGCGGCCGGCGCTCTGCTGCAAGGCCTCGAACACGATCTGGCCGGACACCCGGCCACTCGTCCACGGATCGTGCTCCAGCTCGTCGAGCTCCGCCAGATCGTCGATGATGGTCGTGCCGGCGCGGCCGACCACGGCCACCTTGCGTCGTCGGTCGGCGTCGGGCGCCACGTAGAGAGCGAACTCGATGCGCCCCCACAAGGTCTGGTGCGGCGGGATCACGAGGCGCAGGCCCTCGGGCTCCTCGGGGGTGACCAGCTCGCCGGTGCGGCCCTCCACCACCTCCAGCTCATAGTCACCGCGTGCCAGGGCGGCGCCCCGTCGGCGGCGCAGGTAGTCGACCACCTTGCGCTGCGTGAGCACCCGCAGCACCTCAGGGTCGAGATCGGTGAGGTACACGGTGGTGCCCGGCACCTGGCGGGCCCGCCGTCGCTCCCGGCTGAGGTTGGCGTCGGCCTTGCCCCGTTCCAGGCGCAGCGACCACGTCTCGTCGCTCCCCTCCGCCCGCGACAGGATCTCGCAGCTTCCGGCAAGCTGCTGGAAGGCGAGCAGCCCGATCGCCTTCTCGCCCAGCGTCCGATCGTCGCCCACCTTGGTGGACTCGAACAGGTTGCGGGCCACCTGACGGAGCCGATCGGGACCCATCCCCCGGCCGAGGTCGTCGATGGCGATGACCGGCCGCTTGCCCTTGCGGCGCAGCAGCACCCGGATGCGCTCGCCGCGTCGTCCCGACTGGGCGTACTCGTCGGCGGCGTTGGAGACGAACTCGTTCAGCGCGTCCTTCGGGTCCTGGTACGCCTGCCCGGTGACCAGCACCGCCTTGGCCAGGTTCCCGATCCGGAGCCGCACTCGCTCACCCTTGGGCGCCACCTTCGCCCGGCTCTTCCGGGGGGTGCCGCCGCCCTCGCCCCGCTGCACGATCTGACGGACCCGTTCCCGGCTGATCCCAAACCGGTCCCCTACTTCCTGCAGCGTCTGACCTGCCCGGTGGAGCTCGATGATCTGCTCGTTCCGAGTGGCGCTCATTCAGCTCCTGATCCGGTCCGTCTGACGACCCGAGAACCTACCGGGAGCGCCTGCCGACCCCTGCCTTCCCTGGCTCGATCACAGCCGGTCGGTCAGGTCGTGCACGGACATGAGGCGGTGTGCCTCGGGGATGTCGTGTCGTCGATCGGGGTCGATGAGGAACGCTCGCATCCCCATCGTCCTCGGACCGTCGTAGTCGGGGCCACGGGTGTCGCCGACGAAGACCGTGTCGGGAGGGCTCGCTTCGAGTCGAGCGAGGGCGTCCTGGTAGATCGCGGGGTGCGGCTTGCGCCACCCGACTTCGACGCTCGAGATCACCGCATCGAAGCAGGGCGCCACACCCATCGCATCCAGGTGGCCGGGCACCAGCGTCGAGCTATGAGTGTTGGTAACGATGGCCAACCGATGGGATCGGGCCAATGAGGCGAGCATGGTGGCGATGCCTTCGATCGGGTGAACTCCGCAGCTCCACTCGGCCAGTTACTGCTCGACAACGGCGGAGACCTCGTTCGCGCTGACGTGCCGATCGAGCGACTCGGCTAGGAAGGCTGCAGCGAGCTCGACCATCGAGAACTCTCGGTCGTCGACCTCGCTGGCGGCGTCGAAGCGCCGGGCGACCTCAGTCCATCGGGCGAGGAAGGGTCCGTATCCGAGGCTGACCCCCATCCTGCGGACCATGCCATGGGTTCGGTGGTAGCCCTGCTCGGTGCGGCTGGGCGAGTAGTCGACCAACGTCCCGAAGAAGTCGAACAGCACGACGGTCACAGCGTCAGGCAACCACACCATCGGCAGGCGCCATGTCAGCCGGTGTCGTCGAAGAGGGTGGATCCGGCTTGTTCGAAGTGCTTGGTGATGGTTTCGACGGCTCGGGCGGCGTTGTGGCGGATGGCCTCACGCTCCACGGCGGGGTCGGGTTGGGTGAAGGTGCACTGGCCGTTGGTGTCGGGTGGGGATACGTGCCAGCCGGTGGTCTTGAGGCGGTGACACGGTTTGCAGAATCGTTTGCCGGCTTCGAGGCGGTTGGTGTGGGTGTGGGCCCAGTCCTCGAGGTGGTCGTATTCGAGGCGCAGGCGGTTGGTGCAGCCGGCCCGGGCGCAGATGGGGTCTTGCCATTGGAGGGCGGTGCGCTGGGTGGCGGTGAAGCGGCGGCCGAGGTGAACGACCTTGGTGATGTCGTCGCCCTTGGTGAACAGGGCGGCGACGAAGGCGTCGCCCATCCACTCCCGCACGGTCGAGACGGGGATGGGTCCGATGCCGGCGATCTCGCAGAGCTCCCCGTCGATGGCCCGGCCCCGGAGCAGGGCGGCGTGGTCGACCCGCACGATGATCTTGGCGTCCGCCCCGGCTGGCACCGGGGTGCCGCCGACGTCGTCAGGCTCGTTGAGATCGAGGCCACGATCGGGGTGACCTGGCCGACGTGAGCCGGTGTTGCCGGTGGCGGACCGGGCGGCGGCGTCGGTGCGGGTGATGAGCTGTTCGGCGGCGTCGAAGGCGTAGGCCTCGGTGGGTTCGCGACGCCTCGCGGTGCGGGCCGTGGCGAAGAGGCGGTCGGCGCGGTGACGCACGGCGTTGTCGATGCGGGCGATGGTGGCAGCCGGCCCGGAGAGGTGGAGGTGGCCGGTGCCGTCGTCGTCGTACCAGGCCCGACATGACCGCTTGGCGTGGATCCGCCGGGCGACGGCTTCGGGGTCCGCCTGAGCGTTGGCCTTCGTGCGGCGGCACTCGGCTTGAAGCTCTCGCAGGGACTTTCCCTTGGCTGCCTCCAGGAGGCGCCGTTCGGCGGAGGGGTCGGCGGTGGCGGCCCCAGCGACGGCCTCGGCCTGCTTGGCGGAGAGATCGCCGCGCTTGGCGGCTGCCGCAGTGGCGGGAAGGGCTTCGAGGCGCTTGCCGGTCTCCACCGTCGACTCGGCGTCGGACTTCGTGGAGCCGGTGGTGCGAGCCAACCAGTCCTCCGCGGTGCGGTCGCCCTCGCCCTGCCATGCCGGTGACGCCGCCACCTTTGCGGCGGCCATCGTCTTGAGGGTGCGGCCGCAGCGCTCGATCCGTTCGCCCAGAGCCACCAGGTCCTTGGCCGTGCCAGGCACCACCGACCCGAGGTCGAGGCCGGCTACGAGGCCGCAGAGGACCTCTGCGGCGGTAGTCACCTCGCTCGTATCGGCTGTTGCGAACATGTGTTCGACTCTACGGCACCTCGGAACAGCGTGCAACAGGAGATGCCGAAAACTTCTGACACCTCACCAACATGCACCACAACGCCCACACCGCCACCACAGCCATCACAATGCCGGCCCCCCGGCGAGACGGTCTGGTGCGATTGACTGCACGTGGCGACGCCCACCATCAGAGAGACGGAGGCGGATGAGCGAGCACGACGACACGCCGGCGCTCGAGACCTTCGACGGGCTTCCCTCGTGTGAGGGGGCACCCGGACCGATCGAGCTCGACGGGCGCTTGCTCACATCGAGCTGCGGCTCAGCAGCGCTGTTCGACGCCTCCACCGACATCTGGACCCCTGTCGACCTGGGGGATCTCTACCCCGAACCGCAGCACGCCGCATGGACGGGGACAGAGGTTCTGAGCTGGGGCCAGACATGCTGCCATGGCACCGGCGGCGCGCCGTTCCAGCCCAACGTCGCCTGGCGCCACACCCCGCCTGGCCGCTGAGGTCACCAGGTGGTGACCGGCGTCGGGACGGGGTGCCCGTGCATCCGAGCGTCCTTGGTGACGAGCCGCCAGCCGTGCTCGACGGCGGTGGCGTAGATCAGTCGATCGGCCGGGTCGCCCGGTTCGCCCGGGTCGCCCGGGAACGTCGCCGGCAGGCGGGCGGCCACCTCGGCGACGGCGGGCGGGATTGGGACGGTCCGCACGACGGCGGCCAGCGCCGCCAGCCACGAGCCCACCGATGTCTGCACGAGGATGCGAGCCCGCGCCTCGAGCTGGGCCAGCTCCGACCATGTGATATCGGCTACGGCCACCTCGTCGGCCGACGCGATCGCCCGAGACGCCGCCCGGCTGAGCCGCTTCGGCTCAGCCGTCCACCAGTGCAGCACGTGCGTATCGACCAGGATGGTGGTCACGAGGTCTCCCACTCCTCGCCAGTCGAGAGAAGGTCGTCGTCCGCATCGGCCGTCATCGCAAGGCCGTCGAGCATCCCTTGGGCGACGCGCGCAGTCGCTGATGGCACCAGGCGCGCCACCGGGCGTCCCCGCTTGATGATCTCCACCTCTTCGCCCGCCGCCACCTCGTCGAGCTCGGACAGGAGCTTGGCCTTCACCTCGGTAGCGGTCATCTGG
>JBDSUN010000348.1:0-3752 GCA_039927735.1 Acidimicrobiales bacterium
TCGAGCATCTCCGACACCCAGCGGTCGGCCGCGCCTGCGGTGGAGCCCCACGCCGCCGCCATGGCTACGTGCAGGCCGGCGATGGTGGTGCCGAGGCGCTCGGCGTCGGGGGCGAAGTCGCCGCCGCACTCCCCCGGCGCCAGCCGCGATGCCAGCACGTCGCGCACCGACGTGCGGGCCAGCTGCCAGCCCTCGGTGGCGCCGACGAGGAACTGGCGCAGCACGGCGAGGTCGGTGCCCTCCCGCCGCAGCTCGGCCAGTGGCGGCAGCACCTGGTCGTAGCCCGCCTCCGACAGCACGCGCGTGATCTCGACGTCCGGGTTCGAGCCCGGCTCCACCTTGCGGAAGATCTTGAGGATGCGGGCCTCGTCGAACACGATCGAGCTGTTGGAGTGCTCGAGCACGAGCGGACGCCGCACCACCACCTCGACGTCGGGGGCGGCCAGGTGGAGGACGGCGATGGCGAGGTCGGGATCGACGAGGGCGTCGTAGAGCACGATGTCGCCACCGGGGTCGGGCACGATGGCGATGAGCTCGCGCTCCTTGCCATGGAGGAAGTCGGGCAGCGGCTCGGCCCGACGTCCACCCACGAACAGCTGGTAGGCGTGATCGCCGCCGTCGGTGAAGGTGGCGTCGACGAGGGTCCAGGCCAGCAGGGGCTCGCCCGGTTCGGGGAGCTCGAGCCAGGCCAACGACAGCGACGTGATCTCCCGATCGTGGGCGCCCGCCCACCGCTGGCGGGCGAGATGCTCGGGCAAGTGCTCGACGAGCACGGCGGCGAGGGTGCCGGGGTCGATCACGACGGCTCGTCCTCGGGGGCGTCGTGCAGCTGGAACCAGTAGAAGCCGTGGGGCGCCAGGGTGACGAAGTACGGCAGCTCGCCGATGGGCGGGAACGGCACCCTCCCGGTGAGCTCCACCGGCACCTTGCCGGCGTGCTGCTCGAGCATCAGCTCGCAGGGCTGCGGGAACCGACTGAGGTTGTTGACGCAGAGCACGATGTCGTCGGCGCTGCAGCGCAGGTAGGCCAGCACGGACGGGTTGTCGGCGTGAAGCACCTCGAAGGAGCCGGTGCCGAACACGGGGTGCTCCTTGCGCACCTGGATCAGCCGGCGCAGCCAGTGCAGGAACGACGACGCGTCGCGCTGCTGCTGCTCCACGTTCACGGCGTGGAAGCCGTACACCGGGTCCATGAGCGGCGGCAGGTAGAGCTGGGCGAAGTCGGCCGTGGAGAAGCCGCCGTTGCGGTCCGGCGTCCACTGCATCGGCGTGCGCACCCCGTCGCGGTCGCCGAGGAAGATGTTGTCCCCCATCCCGATCTCGTCCCCGTAGTAGAGGATCGGGCTCCCCGGCATCGAGAAGAGCATGGCGTGGAAGAGCTCCACCAGGTCCTCGTCGTTCTCGAGGAGCGGGAACAGGCGGCGCGAGATGCCGTTGTTGCGCCGCATGCGCGGATCCTTGGCGTACTCCGAGTACATGTAGTCGCGCTCTTCGTCGGTGACCATCTCGAGGGTGAGCTCGTCGTGGTTGCGCAGGAAGATCCCCCACTGGCAGCCCTCGGGGATCGCCGGCGTCTGGGCCAGGATCTCGGTGATGGGCTGCCGCTGCTCGCGTCGCACCGCCATGTACATGCGCGGCATCAGCGGGAAGTGGAAGCACATGTGGCACTCGTCGCCATCGGCCCCGAAGTAGTCGACCACGTCCTCGGGCCACTGGTTGGCCTCGGCCAGCAGCACGGTGCCGGGAAACTCGTCGTCGACCATCTTGCGCACCCGGCGGAGGTACTCGTGGGTCTCCGGGAGGTTCTCGCCGTTGGTGCCGTCACGCTCGAACAGGTACGGCACGGCATCGAGGCGGAAGCCGTCGAGACCGAGGTCGAGCCAGCAGCGCACGACGTCGAGCATGGCGTCGGCCACCTCGGGGTTGTCGAAGTTCAGGTCCGGCTGGTGGTGGAAGAACCGGTGCCAGAAGTACTGCCCGCGCTGAGGGTCGTAGGTCCAGTTGGAGGGCTCCGAGTCGACGAAGATCACCCGCGCCTCGCTCCAGCGCTGGTCGTCGTCGCCCCACACGTACCAGTCCGCCCGCCGGTTCGTCGTGTCCTTGCGGCTCTCCTGGAACCACGGGTGCTGGTCAGAGGTGTGGTTCATCACCAAGTCGGCGATGACCCGCATCCCGCGCTGGTGCGCCTGTTCGATCAGCTCAGCGGCGTCGGCGATGTCGCCGTATTCGGGCAGCACGGAGAAGAAGTCGCTGATGTCGTAGCCGCCGTCACGCAGGGGCGACTGGTAGAAGGGCAGCAGCCAGATGCAATCGATCCCGAGCCACTGCAGGTAGTCGAGCTTCTCGATGAGGCCACGGAGGTCACCGGTGCCGTCATCGGTGGAGTCGTAGAAGCCTCGCACCAGCACCTCGTAGAAGACGGCCCGCTGGAACCAGCGGTCGTCGGAGGGGTCCAGGGCAGGCATCGATCCAGGCTGGCACACCTCGGATGAGGGACCGGTCCCGACCAGGATCAGCGGGTGAGGTGGAACACGTGGGCGACTTGGCGGGCGGTCGGGTCGAGGCGGATCCACCCGGACTCGCCGACCCACTCGAAGCGGTCACCGGTGAGCTCGTCGTGCAGATGGTAGGCGCCGCCGTCACCGAGGCCGATGGCCCCGAGGTCGAGGCGCACCCACGTGTCCTGGGGGTGGTGGGCGTCGAGGTTCACGATGACGAGGAGCAGGTCGTCGTCGACGGTGCCGCGGGTGTAGGCGAGGATCCGGTCGTTGTCGCTGTGGTGGAACCGCACGTCGCGCAGGCTCCACACGCTCGGGTGTCGTCGGCGGATCTGGTTGACGGTGCGGATGAGGGGGGCGATCGAACCGGGGTCGTCGTAGTTGCGCCGGCGGAGCTCGAACTTCTCGGAGTGGAGGTACTCGGTGTTGTCGAGGCTGGCCGGCTCGTTCTCGCCCAGCTCGTAGCCGGAGTAGATGCCGTAGATCGGCACGAGGGTGGCGGCCAGCACGAAGCGCAGGGCGAAGGCGCTGGGCGGAGCGTGGCGGAGGTGCTCGTCGAGGATGTCTGGCGTGTTGGGCCAGAACGACGGCCGCATGTACTCGACCAGCGGCGACCTCGCGAGCTCCTCGACGTACTCCCGCAGCTCCCACGCCTCGTGGCGCCAGGTGAAGTACGTGTAGCTCTGGGTGAAGCCGACCTCGGCCAGCTTGGCCATCATGGCCGGAGCCGTGAAGGCCTCGGCCAGGAAGATGGTCTCGGGGTGGCGGCTGCGCACGTCGTCGATCAGCCAGTGCCAGAAGGCGATGGGCTTGGTGTGCGGGTTGTCGACCCGGAACGTGCGCACGCCGTGGCCGATCCAGTGCTCGAGCACGTCCCGGCAGGCCTCCCAGAGGGCCACACGGTCCGCCTCGGCCTTCGGCCAGAAGCTGATCGGGTGGATGTCCTGGTACTTCTTCGGCGGGTTCTCGGCGTAGCGGATGGAGCCGTCGGGCCGCGGCTCGAACCACTCGGGGTGTTCGTGCACCCAGGGATGGTCGGGGCTGCACTGGAGGGCGTAGTCGATGGCGATCTCGAGGCGGAGGTCCTCGGCGGCGGCCACGAAGGCGTCGAAGTCTTCGATGGTGCCGAGGGCGGGGTGGACGGCGTCGTGGCCGCCGTCGGCCGAGCCGATGGCCCACGGGCTGCCGGGGTCATCCGGGCCCGGAGTGAGGGTGTTGCCGGCTCCCTTGCGATGGGACGTGCCGATCGGGTGGA
>JBDSUN010000349.1:0-6736 GCA_039927735.1 Acidimicrobiales bacterium
ACGGAAGGATCGCTGCCCACCAGGTCGGTCACGGCGGCGTCCACGCCGGCAGCACCGCGTCGGCGCCTTCGCCGTAG
This sequence comes from Acidimicrobiales bacterium, assembly GCA_039927735.1. GTDB lineage: Bacteria > Actinomycetota > Acidimicrobiia > Acidimicrobiales > VFJN01 > VFJN01. Next base: position 78 of record JBDSUN010000349.1, read on the forward strand.
CCGAAGTGCTGGCCGGAGAGACCATCGCCGGCGGCGTCGAGGACCAGAACGGTGCCGACCCATCCTTCCGGTCGATCGGCATCGTCCACGAGGAACACGGCCTCGCGCACCTCCTGCGACAGCAGCTCCGCAAGGGCCTGGCCGCGGCCAGGCGCGTCGGATGCCTCCACGTACACGTCGGCGACGACGATGGGCAGCCCACCGTCCACCACTGCGCCGATGACCGTTCGCAGCATCGGCCGCAGCTCCTCACGAGCTCGCGTACCGGTCAGCACCAGTACGGAAGGATCGCTGCCCACCAGGTCGGTCACGGCGGACGTGTCGTCGTCCAAGGTGTCCACGGTCACGAAGCCCCCTTCCGCCAGCGCCCCGAGCTGCTCGGCCACGCGCACCGGTGGGTCGGTGGTCGTGGTGGTGTCCTCCGGAGCTGCCGGGTCCTCAGGCACGGGAGGGTCCCCGGGGTCCTGGAAGACGGCGCTCTCGCGGAGCTCAGCGACGACGCTCTCCCATGCCGCCGACCACAGGTCTTCGGCGGCATCATCGGGGTCGCCGTCCACGATGTCGGCCAGCGCGCTTCGCTCGTCGTCGCCCTGCAGGCCCCATCGGGGCTCCATCCAGACCACGCCGGGCAGCACGGCACCGGCCCTTCGCGCCAGGATGGCGATCTGCTCGACCGCCCCCTCGTCGATGCCCCGCGTGGCGAGGAGGAGGACCGGGACATCCGTGAGCCGGTCGGTGACCGCGAACTCGTCGCTCTCGTCGATGTAGCTGCGCGCCGATCCGAGCTCGCCTTCGAGCCGCTCGTTCTCCGCTCTGCGCTCCTCGAGGTTGTCCCCGACGGTCTTGATGCGGTTGCGGAGCCCGTCCACCACGGCACCGTCGACGTAGGTCGAACCGACCACCACGCCGATGGCGATGGCCAGGAAGATGGCCGTGATCGACACGACGTGGAACCGGAACGAGATCATGATCCTCCTCGGGGGGTCGCCACGGTCTCAGAACGTCCCGGTGATGTCGAACCAGAGATCCTCCAGCGTCAGCCAGACACCGTCGAGGATGACCTGAATCGGCTCGGAGACGAGCGTGATGATGAGCATGACGAGCAGCGCCGCCAGCACGAGGAGCACGAGGTCTCCCCGGCGCACGGTCGATTCGTAGAGCCGGGCCACCCCCTTGGCGTCCACGAGCATCGGACCGAGGCGGAGCCGGGTCAGGAAGGTGGAGGACATGCCGGCCCGGCCCTTGTCGAGGAACTCGACCATCGTGTCGTGGGTGCCGACGGCGACGATGAGCTTGGCGCCTCCCTCATAGGCCAGCAGCATGGCGGCGTCCTCGCTGGTGCCCTCCACGACGAACTCCACGTAGGGCTTGCCGAACGCCCGCAGCTCCTCGACGCCAGGGTTGCGTCCATCGGGGTGGACGTGGTGGACGTGCTCGGCGCCCACGTCCATCCCGCGGGGAGACACCGAGTCGAAGTCGCCCAGGATGATGTCCGGCATGTGGCCGGCATCCAGGAGGGCATCGGCGCCGCCATCGACGCCGATCAGCACCGGACGGAACTCGCGGATGTAGGACCGCAGGACCCGCAGGTCCTCCTTGTAGTCCAGGCCTCGCACCACCACGAGCGCGTGGCGGCCGGCGAAGGACGTGCGCAGCGCGGGGAGCACGATCGGGGCGAAGACCAGCTCCGCCTCTCGCTGCACGTACACCAACGTGTTCTCCGCAAAGCGCTGCAGCTCGTGGCCGATGCCGGCTCTCGCCTCCTCCATGCGCCGTTCGATCTCGTCCACCCCGAGGACGTGGCCGGCCCCCAGCTCGCCTCCCTGCCCGATGATGGCGCCTCCGACCACGCGCACCTGCTGCCCATCGACGACGGCATCCATGATCGCTGAGCCCACCCCGTCGACCAGCACCACCCCCGCGTTGACGAGGCGCATAGGTCCACCGTTCGGGTAGCGCCCGGAGATGGAGGCAGAGGCGTTGACGACGGCCACGATGCCGGCGTCGATGAGGCCGTCGGCGGCCACCCGGTCGATGTCAGCGTGGTCGATGACGGCGATGTCGCCAGGTTCGAGCCGCTTGGTGAGGTCCTTGGTGCGCTTGCCCACCCGGGCGCGCCCGGTCACCTCCCCGGTCCTCGACTGACCCTTGCGCCGCAACGCCATCAGCGACCGCGCTCCGTCGCGGCGGTGAGGAGGAGCTCTTCGGCGTGGTCATGGCCGGTGTCGCTGTCGGCCAGGCCTGACAGCATCCGGGCCACCTCGCGCACCCGGCGCTCGGCCCCCAGCGGCTCGGCCCGCATGACCGTGGTCACCCCATCGTCGTGCTTCGACAAGGCAACCTGGGCGTCGGCGAAGGCGGCCACCTGGGGAAGGTGCGTCACGACGAGGACCTGCTTCAGCTCAGCCAGGGCCGCCAGCGCCCGTCCGACCGAGCGGGCCGCGCTCCCACCGACGCCGGCGTCGACCTCGTCGAACACGAGGGTTGGCACCTGCGCGCCGATCACCAGGCGGAGCGCCAGCATCGTGCGGGCCAGCTCGCCCCCGGAGGCCGCCTTGGCCAGCGGGGCGGCGGCCAGACCCGGGTTGAGGGCCAGCAGGAAGGTGACCTCATCGCCGGGATCGGCGCCACCGACGTCGATGGCCAGGCTGGCCTTGGCCAGCGCCAGGTCGGCCAGCCTGGCCTGCACCGCCGCCGCCAGGACGGGCGCCTGACTCCGACGTCGCTCCCCCACCTGCCGGGCCGCCTCCGCCATGGCCGCCGCCGCTGCGGATCGGTCGGCCTCCGCCCGCTCGGCGAGCTGGGCGTGCCCGTCCAGCTCGGCGAGGCGCCGCGCCAGCTCGTCGCGCACGTTGAGGAGCTCCTGCAGCGTCGAGCGAGCGCTGCCGGTGTATCGGCGGCGCAGGTCGGCCAGCTCGGCGCGACGCGCCTGCACCACTGCGAGCCTGACCGGATCCGCCTCGATGCTGTCGTGGGTCGTGCGGAGGTCGCCGGCCACGTCGTCGAGCTCGGCGGCCACCGCCTGCAGCCGTTCCACGAGGGCGGCGAACGGGGGCCGGTCCCCCAGCTCGGCGAGGACGCCGGCGAGCAGGTCGCGCGCACCGCGCTCGGTGCCGAGGGCGATCTCCGCCGCACCGGCGGCGGCACGGTGGGCATCGGTGTCCGCGAGCAGCATCTCCTCGGCGGCGAGCCGAGCGTCCTCTCCGGCGTCGGTGAGGCCGACGCGTTCGATCTCGTCGGTCTGGAAGCGCAAGAAGTCCGCCTCCCGCTGACGGGCGGCGGCGTCACCGCCGAGCCCGGCGAGCTGCCGATCGGCCCCCCGCACCGCGAGGCGGGCAGCCTCGAAGGCCGAGAGGTCGACCCCGGCGTGCTGGTCGAGGGCCCGTCGCTGGCTGGCGGTGGTGAGCAAGCCCATGTGGGCGTGCTGCCCGTGCATCTCGACCAGGCGGGCGGCCACCTCCGCCAGCTCGCCGGCGGTGATGAGCTGCCCGTTCCGATAGGCCCGAGAGCGCCCGTGGCGCGGCACCACCCGAGTGAGGACCACCTCCTCGTCGTCCACCACGAACCGACCCTGCACGGTGGCCTCGGTGGCCCCTGGGCGCACCATCGACGGATCGGCTCGCACCCCGGCCAGAAGGCCGATGGCGCCCACCAGCATCGTCTTGCCGGCCCCCGTCTCCCCGGTCAGGGCGGTCATCCCGGGGTCGAGCACCAGGGACACACCGTCGATCACGCCGAGATCGGCCACCGCAAGCTCAGCGAGCACGGCGCCAGGGTAAGGCCTGACCAATGGCGGAGGAAGTCCGTCGACTACCGATCCTCGAGCCCGAACCTCGACTTGAGGATCTGCAAGAAGTCCCGGCGGCCGAAGGTGACGAGGCGCGCGGCCCCCTCCGCCGCCGTGCAGGTGATGCTGTCACCCGGCTCGAGCTCGCCCAGGTTGGAGCCGTCCACGCTGAGCGTGGCCGCCCGATGGCCCTGCACCACAAGGCGCAGGCGAGCGGTGGGCTCGAGCACCAGCGTGCGGTCGAAGAGCATGTGGGGGGACACCGGGGTGAGCAGCAGGGCACGGTGCGTCGGGGCCACGATGGGGCCTCGGGCCGAGAAGGCGTAGGCGGTGGAGCCAGTGGGGGTGGCCACGATGAGCCCATCGGCGGCGTAGGTCGTGAAGAAGTCGCCATCCACGTCGACGGCCAGCCGAACGGTGTGGCCCATCGGCGTCTTCTCGAGGACTGCCTCGTTGAAGGCGACGTGCTCGGTCCGCTCACCACCGGCCCGCTCGACGGCGACCGCCAGCAGCATTCGCTCCTCGATCGTCCGCTCACCGGAGAGGAAGCGCTCGAGCGCCGCCCGAGTTCCGGCCGGCTCGATGTCGGTGAGGTAGCCCATCTGCCCCACGTTGACGCCGATGATCGGAACGCCGGATCCGGCAACCAGGTCGACGGTGCGCAGCATGGTGCCGTCTCCGCCGAGGCTGACGGCCACATCGAGCCCCGGGCCCATCTCCTCGTCGGCGAAGCCGTGCTCGGGCAGCCCGGCCAGCTCCGCGTCCGGGCGGGCGATCCGCACCTGATGGCCGGCGGCGACGAGCCAGGTCACCGCCTCCCGCACCAGCTCGGCGGCGTGACCCCGTTCGTGGTGGAGCACGAACCCGACGACGGCCATCAGCGGCTGGCCTCCGTCAGAGCGGCCTCGAGCAAGCCCGGCGTTGCCTCCGTCGCTCGGGCCGGCGCTGACTGGGCGTGCAGGAGGAACTCGACGTTGCCATCCGCGCCGGTGAGGGGAGACGCCATGGCGCCCATGATGGCGGCTCCCAGCCCGTCGAGCGCGGCAGCCACCTCGTCGAGGACCCGACGCCACACGGCCGGATCCGTGATGACCCCCTTGCCCTTGGACGCCTCCTGACGGCCCGCCTCGAACTGGGGCTTCACGAGGGCGACGAGATCAGCGCCCGGATGGCCGAGGGCGAGGGCCCCGCGCAGCACCGTTCGCAGGGAGATGAAGGAGAGGTCGGCGACCAAGACGTCGGCCAGGGGACCTAGATCGCCGGGCCGGACATCACGGACGTTCCGCCGCTCGTGCACCTCGACCCGGGCGTCGGCCCTGAGGCGTTCGTGGAGCTGGCCGTACCCGACGTCGATGGCCACGACGGATGCCGCCCCCCGCTGCAGCAGGCAGTCGGTGAAGCCGCCGGTGGAGGCGCCGAGGTCGTAGGCCCGCCGCCCCTCCACCGCCACCTCGAACCGCCCGAGGGCGGCGTCCAGCTTGTCGCCTCCGCGCCCGACGAAGCGCGGGCCTGGACCGCCCACGTTGATCGACTCACCTGGGCTGACCAGACGAGCGGCCTTGTCGGCGGGAGCGCCGGCCACCGTCACCCGGCCAGCCGCGATGTCGTCCTGGGCCGTCTGCCGGCTGGGCGCCAGGCCCCGTCGCACCAGCTCGGCGTCGAGGCGTCGGCGCGCCAGCGGCCTACGCCTTCTTGACGGACTTCTTGGCCGCGCGGGCCCTCTTCGTGACGGCCTTCTTGGCGGTGCCAGCCTTCTTGGCCGTGGTGCGCTTGGCGGTGGCGGCCTTCCTGGCCGCCGCCCGCTTGGCCGGCGCCTTCTTGGCCGTGGTGCGCTTGGCGGTGCCGGCCTTCCTGGCCGCCGCCCGCCTAGCCGGCACCTTCTTGGCCGCCGCCCGCTTGGCCGGAGCGGTGGCCGTGCCGAGCAGAGAGGAGATCCGCCTCTCGATGCGATCGAGGTCCGCCTGGCTCACGAGCCCGAGGCTGGTGATCTGGGCCCGCACCTCGGCCCGCACCGTCTCGATCAGCTTCTCGCTGTTCTGGCGGCTCCGCTCGAGCAGGTCGATGACCGCTTCGCGTGCCTGGTCGGCCTGCACCTCGCCTGCCTTCACGAGGTCCTTCACCAGCGCCTCAGCGCGGGTCTGGGTGAGGGCCGAGAAGGCGATCCCGGCATCGAGGTAGCGCTTGAGTACGTCGTTCTGGGCCATTGCCACGAGCCTACGAGCGGCCAGGCTGCGCTAGCAAGAGTTAGCACTGCTGTCGGCTGGGTCGCGTCGCCGGCTCCCGCTGGTCCGACCGCTAGCGGAGGCCTGCCAGACTCGGGTGGTGGCCCGCTTCGAACCCTTCGCCGGCATCCGGTACGACCGCGGCCGATCCGACCTGGCCCAGGTGATCGCCCCGCCCTACGACGTGATCGACGCCGCCCAGCGGGACGCACTGGCCGAGCGGGATCCCCACAACGCCGTGCGGATCGACCTCCCGGCTGAGGCCGATGGCGACGAGCGCTACGAGGTAGCCCGATCGCTCCTCGCCGAGTGGGCCGCTGACGGCACCCTGGTGGTCGACGACCGACCCAGCTTCACGCTCTACCGCATGACGGCGACCGACGATGCGGGGGTGGAGCGGCGCACGACGGGTGTCATCGGCGCTCTCGAGCTGAGCCCGCCAGGCACGGACATCCTTCCCCACGAGCACACCACCAAGAAGGCCAAGAGCGACCGCCTCGACCTCCTCCGCTCCAGCCGGGCCAACACCTCGGCCATCTGGGGCCTCTCGCTGGCCAAGGGCCTCACCGACCTCCTACCTGTCGACGGCCCCCCGATCGCCGATCTCGTCGACGACGAAGGCGTGCACCACACCATCTGGATGCTCGACG
>JBDSUN010000350.1:0-9017 GCA_039927735.1 Acidimicrobiales bacterium
CGGGGTCGCGCGGTCCCGCGCCCTCGAGGTCGACGACGCGGGCGAGGGCCACCTGCTGGCCCTGGCGTTGCCACCGTTCGAGCTGGGCCAAGAGGTCCTTCACCTGGCCAGCACCTCCACCAGTGCCTCGAGCGAGGCGAGCGAGTGGCCTTCGACGAGGTCGTCGACGTGGGGCAGGGCGGCGGCCATCCCGCCGGCGAGGGGAGCGAAGCCGGGGGTGGCCTTCAGCGGGTTCACCCACACGAGACGATGGGCGACACGACGGAGCCGCTGGACCTCCTCGCCGAGCAGGGCCGGATCGCCCCGATCCCATCCGTCTGACAGGATCACCACGTCCGCACCTCGAGCCAGGCCCCGCACGCCCCAGGTCTGGTTGAAGGCGTGGAGCCCCGCTCCCAGCCGGGTGCCCCCCGACCAGTCGTCGACCACCCCCGCCACCGCGGCCATGGCCGCATCGGGGTCGCGGGAGCGCAGCTCGCGGGTCACCCGAGAGCAGCGGGTGCCGAGGGTGAAGACCTCCACCTGAGCCCGGCCGACCACGGCGACCTGGGCGAAGCGCACCAGGGCCCGGGCATAGGCCTCCATCGACCCGGAGATGTCGCACAGCAGCACGATCCGCCGGGGGCGATGGCCGGCTCGACGGTGCACGGTTCGCAGAGGCTCGCCACCGGTGCGCAGGGCCAGCCGGGTGGTGGCGCGCAGGTCGAGGGGGCCGCTCGGGCGCCGGCTGGGCCGCAGCCGCCGCGATCGGCGACGGGAGCCGACCAGGCGGATGTCGGCCATGAGCCGGTGGGCCTCGTCCAGCTCGGCGACCGTGCACTTGGAGAAGTCCTGGTGGCGCAGCACCTCGCGATCGCTCCATCGCAACGAACAGGTGGGGCCCTCGACCACCTCGTCGGGCGGGCCGGTCGCCAGCGGATCCTGATCGCTGTCGACGAGGAGCGTGACGGTCTCCGCCGTGGCGTGAGCCTCCTGGTCGCGGTCGGCCTCGACGAGGCCGTCGAACACTGCCGCGAAGGCCCGGTCGTAGGTGCCGATGTCTTCGGGGCGCCGCACCAGCGTCGACCGCCCGGCCCAGTACACCGACGACCGACGGGCGAGGCCGACCTCGGCCAGGGCGGCGGCGAAGGCCACGGAGGCATCGGGCGGGGTGCGGAGGCCCAGCCCCCGCAGCGTGCGGGCCATCGCTACCACCACCTCCTCCACGGCCGCCATCACATGCCCCGCAGCACGGCCGCCTGCACGAGGGCGGCGACGCCCTTGCCGCGCACCCGCTCGTGGTCCTCGCGATACTTCAGGACGGTGCCGAGGGTCACGTTGACCGAGGCTTCATCGAGGGTGGCCCGGCCCAGGGCGGCCAGGGCCTCCGCCCAGTCGATCGTCTCCGCCACCCCGGGGGGCTTGTACAGGCCCTCGGCCCGCAACCCCTCCACGGCCGCCGCGACCTGGCGGGCCAGGCGCTCGGGCACCCCAGGGGCTCGCAGCCGGACGATGGCCACCTCGCGATCGAAGTCCGGGTGCTCCACCCAGTGGTAGAGGCAGCGGCGCTTGAGGGCGTCGTGCACGTCGCGGGTTCGGTTCGAGGTGATGACGACAAGTGGTGGCACCTCGGCCCGGAAGGTGCCCAGCTCGGGGACGGTGATGGCGAAGTCTGACAAGACCTCCAGCAGAAAGGCCTCGAACTCGTCGTCGGCCCGGTCGATCTCGTCGATGAGCAGCACCGGCGGCGCCGACCCGTTCGACGGGGCGATGGCCTGCAGCAGGGCACGCCGTACGAGGAACCGCTCGGTGTAGAGCTCCCCCTCCAGCTCCGTGGTGCCTCGTTCGGTGGCCGTCCCGGCGGCCTCCGCGGCGCGCAGGTGCAGGAGCTGGCGGGCGTGATCCCACTCGTAGACGGCCTGGCTGACGTCGAGACCCTCGTAGCACTGGAGGCGGATGAGCGGGCCGCCGGTCCAGGTCGACAGCGCCTTGGCGACCTCCGTCTTGCCGACGCCTGCCTCGCCCTCCAGCAGCAGCGGTCGACGCAGGCGCATGGCCAGGAAGATCGACGTGGCCAGGCCCTCGTCGGCCAGATAGCGCTCTGCGGCCAGGGCCGCCTGCACCGTGGTGACAGAGGTTCCGTCCACGACGTTGGACGCTACCGGGGAGTCCGATCGGGCCGGCCCGTCAGCGGGATCCCGCCTCCTCGAGGGCGCGTCGCACGAGGACCCGTGTCAGGTGGCGGCGGTAGTCCACGCTGGCATTGAGGTCGGCGCTGGGCTCGGTCCCTTCGTCGGCGACGGCCGCCGCGTCAGCGGTGGAGGCGCCACCGTCTAGGGCCGCCTCGGCGGTGGCGGCCCGGAGCGGGGTGGAGCCCATGTTGACCAACCCGATGCCGGCGCCCGAGCCGGACCCCTGGCAGGCGACGCCCACGATGGCCCAGTCCTGGGCCCGCCGGTTGAGCTTTTGGAACGACCAGCCGACCCCCGCCGCCTTCGGCACCCGGATCTCCATCAGCAGCTCGGTGGGCGTCAGCGCCGTCTCCAGGAACCCCGTGAAGAAGTCGTCGACACCGATGGTGCGCTCGCCGTCGGCCCCTCGGACCACCAGCGTCGCCCGGAGGGCGAGGAGGACCGCGGGCAGGTCGGAGGCGGGGTCACCGTGGGCGATCGAGCCGCCGATGGTGCCGCGGTGGCGCACCTGTGGGTCACCGACCTGGCTGGCGGCGTGGGCGAGCAGTGGCGCCTCGGCGGCCAGCAGGTCACTCACCTCGAGGTCGCGGTGGCGGGTGAGCCCCCCGATGGCCACGTGGTCGCCGGCGTCGCGGATGTAGGACAGGTCTCGCAGGCGCCCGATGTCGACCAGCACGGACGGCGCCGCCAGGCGCAGCTTCATGAGCGGGAGCAGCGAGTGCCCGCCCGCGAGGAGCTTGGCGTCCTCGCCGTGCTCGACGAGCGAGGCGATGGCGGCATCGGCCGAGTCGGCCCGGATGTAGTCGAAGGCGGCGGGGATCATGCCGAGGCTCCCTTGCTGGCGCGGATCGCCTGCCACACCCGTTCGGGCGTGGCCGGCATGGCGATGTCGGTGATGCCGTAGCCCGAGAGGGCGTCGGCGATGGCGTTCATGACGGCGGGCGTGCTGGCGATGGTGCCGGCCTCCCCGATGCCCTTGGCCCCCATCGGGTTGGTCGGGCTCGGCGTGGTGGTGTGGTCGAGCGTGAAGCTGGGAAGCTCGGCCGCCGTCGGCACCAGGTAGTCGAGGAAGCTCGGGTTGCGGAGGTTGCCGTCCTCGTCGTAGACGGCCTCCTCCCAGAGGGCCTGGGCCACGCCTTGGGCGATCCCGCCGTGGACCTGACCCTCCACGATCAGGGGGTTGACCTGGTTGCCGCAGTCGTCCACTGCGATGTAGTCGACGAGCGCGACCATCCCGGTCTCGGTATCGATCTCAACCACCGCGATGTGGCTGCCGAAGGGGAACACGAAGTTGGGTGGGTCCCAGCTCACCGAGCCGTGGAGGTTGGGCTCCATGCCGTCGGGCAGGTTGTGGGCGGTGAATGCCTGGAAGGCCAGCGCCTGGATGGAGAGCTCCTTGTCCGGGCTACCGGCCACCGTGAAGACGCCGTCCGCGAAGGTGAGGTCGTCCTCGGACACCTCGAGCTGGTGGGCGGCGATGGCGCGGGCCTTGTCGACCACCTGGTCGGCCGCCATGACGATGGCGGTGCCGCCGACCGCCAGCGACCGGGAGCCGTAGGTGTCCATGCCGAGGGGCGAGATGGCGGTGTCGCTGTGGAGCACCTCCACGTCGTCTGTGCCCACCCCGAGCTTGTCCGCGACGAGCATCGACCAGCTGGTCTCGTGACCCTGGCCGTGCGGGGTGGCGCCGGTGACGACCTGCACGGTGCCGGTCGGGAGCACCCGGACCTGGGCTGACTCCCACCCGCCGGCTCCGTAGTTCAACGACGCCAGCACCCGGCTGGGGGCCAGCCCGCACATCTCGACGTAGGTGGAGATGCCGAGGCCGACCTCGACGGTGTCCCCGGCCGCCCGTCGAGCCGCCTGGTCCGCCTTGCGCTCGTCCCAGCGCGCCAGCTCGAGAGCCTTGGCCAGGTTGGGGGCGTAGTCGCCGCTGTCGAACACCAGCCCGCCCACGCTGTTGTACGGGAAGGCGTCGGTGGGGATGAAGTTGCGACGCCGGATCTCGTCGGGCCCGATGCCCATCTGGCGGGCCAGGGCATCCATGGCCCGCTCGATGGCGTAGGTGGCCTCCGGACGGCCGGCCCCCCGGTAGGCGTCGGTGGGCGTCTTGTTGGTGAACACTCCGGTGCACGTGAAGGAGTAGGCGGGCACGTCGTAGAGGCCGTGGTACAAGAAGGCGCCGAGGAGCGGGATGCCGGGCGTGATGAGCTGCAGGTAGGCGCCCATGTCGGCGAGGAGGTGCACCCGTACGGCGGTGACCTTGCCGTCGGCGTCGGCGGCCAGCTCCATGTCCTGGATCTGCCCGCGCCCGTGGATGGTGGCGTGGCCGTTCTCGGCCCGGCCTTCGGTCCAGCGCGCCGGCACCCGGAGCTCCCGAGCCACCGCCAGGGTGATGAGCTCCTCGGCGTAGACGTCGAGCTTCGAGCCGAACCCGCCGCCCACCGCTGGGGCGACCACGCGCAGCTTGTGCTCGGGCACACCGGCCGTGGCAGCCAGCATCACCTTGAGGATGTGGGGGATCTGGGTGGCGGTGAAGACGGTGTACTCGCCGCCGTGGGGTTGGGGGACCACCGCCACGCCGCGCGTCTCCATGGCCGCCGGGATGAGCCGCTGCTGGACGTAGCGCTCCTTCACCGTGTGGGCGGCGGACGCGAAGGCGGCATCGACGGCGTCCTGATCGGGGATCAGCGCCCAGTCGTAGGACTTGTTGGTGCCGAGCGCGTCGTGGATGACGACCCGGTCGGCGAGGGAGTCTTCGAGGTCGACGACGGCCTCGAGCGGGTCGTAGTCGACCACCACGGCCCCGACGGCGTCGGCGGCCTCGTAGCGGCTGTCGGCGACCACGACGGCGACGATGTCGCCCACGTAGCAGGCCTTGTCGAGGGCCACCGGGAAGTGCTCTGGGTTGCCCATGGTCTCGGTGACGGGCCAGGCGCAGGGCATCGGGCCGGTCCAGGCGTCGCGCAGGTCGGCACCGGTGAAGACGTGGGTGACCCCGGGCAGGTCGAGGGCTTCGCTGGCATCGATGCCGGTGATGCGGGCATGGGCGTACGGGCTTCGCACCATGGCCAGCCAACGGGCGCCCGGGATGGCGAGGTCGTCGATGAAGCGGCCCTCCCCGGTGAGCAGCACCGGGTCCTCCTTGCGCACCATGCGGGTTCCGACGACGGGGCTCACGATGCGCCTCCGGCGGCGGCGAGGACGGCCTTGACGATGTTGTGGTAGCCGGTGCAGCGGCAGAGGTTCCCCTCGATGCCCTCCCGGACGTCCTGCTCGGACGGGTTCGGGTGCTCCTCCAGCAAGGACACCGCCGCCAGCACCATCCCGGGAGTGCAGAACCCGCACTGCAGGCCGTGGTGCTCCTGGAAGGCGGCCTGCACCGGGTGCATGGTGGCGCCGTCGGCCAGCCCTTCGATGGTGGTGACCTCGAGCCCGTCGGCCTGGACGGCGAGCATCGTGCAGCTCTTCACCGACTCGCCGTCGACCAGCACGGTGCAGGCGCCGCAGCTCGACGTGTCGCACCCGACGTTGGTGCCGGTGAGCCCGATGTCGTCCCTGAGGTGGTGGACGAGGAGCCGGCGCGGCTCCACGTCGCTCGTGTGGACGGACCCGTTGACCGTGACGGAGATCTCCATCAAGGCACCCCCCGGTGCTCGTGCGTCGGTTGCCGCACCGTTCCTACTACGACGCTCCGCCGCTCGCCGCGCGGGTCAGGGGGTGAGGCGCTTGAGGCCGGTGACAGCCCAGAGCCAGAGGACGGCGATCGAGCCGGCGATGGCGACGAGACCGGGCCAGGTGGTGCGCCAGGCGACGTCGCCCAGGAAGCCCTGTCGGGCCAGCTCCAGCATGTTGGTGAGCGGGTTCAGGCGGGCGATGCCCTTGGTCCAGCCGATCTGGTCGGGCAGGGGCACGTTGCCGGTGGAGAGGAACGTGGTGAAGAAGATGCCGATCTGCAGGATGGGCCCCGACCGCTGGTTGGGCACCCGGTAGACGAGGCCCAGCGCCCACCCGGTGGCGATGACGGCCATGCCCATGGCCGCCACCCAGATCATGAGCAGGCCGAGGAGGCCGCCGGGGAGCTCGGCCCCGAGGGCGAAGCCGAGGGCCAGCACCACCGCGACGGTGAACGTGGTGCGCACGAGGCTGGCGAGGATCGGCCCGACGAAGAGCCCGGCGCGCGAGCCCGGCGCCAGGAGGAGCCGGTCGAAGAAGCCCGACTCGATGTCGCGCACGGTGCTGAAGCCGGTGCCGAACCCGGCGAAGGCGGCCCCCTGCACGATGGCGAAGGGCACGAACCAGTTGAGCACGTTGTCGGTGGGGAACGACGGGAGGTCGGCCAGCCGGCTGAACGAGCCGGAGAAGGCGATGACGAAGAACATCGGCATGGCCACCAGCGGGATGACGGCGGCCGGCACCCGCAGCACCGTGACGAGGCTGCGTCGGGCCAACGCCCAGGCCACCGGCACCCAAGAGGTGGACGGTGCGGGGGCGACGGCGGCCGTCATGCCGCCCGCCGCAGGCGCGCCTGGAGGGCCCGCTGCGCCCCGAAGATGGCCAACGCCGCCAGGCCGGCAGCTACCGCGATGGACGTCGCCGCCTCACTCCAGTCGAGGCCCACGATCACCTGGTGGCGCATCCCGTCGATCATCCAGGTGACCGGGTTGCGGGTGGCGATCGATCCGTAGACGCCGCTCATCGACTCGGTGGGGAAGAAGGCGGAGGAGATGAACAGCAGGATGAAGGTCAGCGGGAAGACGTTCTGCACCGCCTCGGCGGATCCCGTCCTGAGCGCCAGCATGGCGGCGAAGCCACCGATGACCAGTGCCAGCACCATGGCAAAGGCGACCAGCAGGAGCACGCCGGGCACCCCGGCCGCCACCCGCACGCCGAAGGCGCCGTAGACGAGGACGAACACGATGGCCTGGAAGGCGCCGGTGACCGAGGCACCGGCCAGCCGGCCGACGAGGATCGACGTGCGCGAGACCGGCGACGCCAGCAGCCGGTCGAAGAACCCGGTCTGGATGTCGGTGGCGGTGTCGCTGCCGGCGGTGAGGCCGCCGAAGAGCACGGACTGGGTGATGGAGGCGGCCAGCAGGAAGTCGAGCAGCGAGTCGACGTCCTCGAAGCCAGGCAGGAACTCGACGGCCCTTCCCATCGTCGAGGTGTTCACCGCGGCGAGGAACATCGGGAACAGCAGGCCGGGCAGCCAGACCTGCGGCTGACGCAGGTTGCCGCGGATCGAGCGCTGGGCGAGGGCCCTGGCTTGGGCCAGCGACTGGCGTCGCCCGATGCGCACCTCGTGCGGGTCGATGACGACGGCCGTCACCCGGGCTCCTCGACCGGCTCGGCCTCGGCGCCTTCCAGGCGACGACCGGTGGCGTCGGCAAAGACGTCGTCCAGGCTGGGTGCATCGAGCTCGACGTGCTCGACGGTGACCCCGGCATCCTCGAGGGCTCGCAGGGCCCCGCTCAGGGCGGCCGGGCCGCCGGTGAGGCCGATGGCGACCGAGCCGTCCTTGGCCGCCCGGTCGTGGCCGAAGGTGCGGAGCACGTCGGTGGCCTTGGCCTCCTGGTCGGGCCCGACCGCCACCACCAGGGTGTGGGCGCCCACCGCCTCCTTGAGCACCTCGGGATCGCCCTCCCGGACGATGCGGCCCCCGTCGATGATGGCGATCCGACCCGCCAGTGCGTCGGCCTCTTCGAGGTACTGGGTCGTGAGGAACACGGTGGTGCCCTCGCCGTTGAGCCGCCGCACCTCGTCCCACAGAGCCAGGCGGCTGGTGGGGTCGAGGCCCGTGGTGGGCTCGTCCAGGAAAAGCACGGTGGGCTCGTGCACGAGCGACAGGGCCAGGTCGAGCCGGCGGCGCATGCCCCCGGAGTAGGTGCCGACCCGTCGGTCGGCCGCCGCGCTGAGACCCACTCGCTCGAGCAGCACGTCGCCCCGGCGGTCGGCCTCAGAGCGGGAGATGCCGTGGAGGACGGCCTGCAACCGCACGAGCTCGCGTCCGGTCATGAGCGGGTCGATGGCGGCGTCCTGCAGGGCCACCCCGATCGAGCGGCGGACGGCCCCGGCCTCGGCGACCACGTCGTACCCGGCCACCCGGGCGGTGCCGGCGGTGGGCCGCAGCAGCGTGGTGAGCATGCGCACGAGGGTGGACTTGCCGGCGCCGTTGGGGCCGAGGAACCCGAAGATCTCCCCTTGCTCGACCACGAGGTCGACGCCGTCGACGGCGACGATGTCCCCGAAGCGTCGCACGAGGCCTTCCGCCTCGATCGGGCTCGTCAAGGCTCACCCCCGAGGGCCGAGCCGACCCCCGCCGCCGCGGCGTGGGCATCGACCGGCGCCGGCTCGCTCCCGGCCGGACCCTCGGCGCCGACCGCCGCGGCTTGGATGGCTCGCCACACCCGCTCGGGGGTGGCGGGCATGTCGACGTGGCGCACGCCGAGGTGGGTCAGCGCATCCACGACGGCCGACTGCACCGCGGGGGTGGAGCCGATGGTGCCGGATTCGCCGATCCCCTTGGCCCCGAGCGGGTTGATGTCGGTGGGGGTCTCCATGGCCACCAGCTCGAAGGACGGCAGCTCGGCGGCGGAGATGGCGGCGTAGTCAGCCAGGTTGGAGGTGACGGGGTTGCCGTCGAGGTCGTAGCGCACCTCTTCGAGCAGCGCCTGGGCGGCCCCCTGGGCGATGCCTCCGTGGCGCTGCCCGTCGGCCAGCAGGGGGTTGAGGATGCGGCCGGCGTCGTCCACCGCGATGTGGCGGCGCAGCACGACCTTGCCGATGTCGGTGTCGACGTCGACGACCGCGACGTGAGCGCCGAAGGGGAAGGTGGGCATGCGGGCC
>JBDSUN010000351.1:0-9467 GCA_039927735.1 Acidimicrobiales bacterium
CCAGGCCTGGCCGACGGGACCGGACCGCTCACCGAGGACGGTGTTGAGGTGGGCCGCCTCGCCTCCACTGCCGATGAAGCTCTCGCCGATCTCCATCACGCGGGCACGGGGTCAGGTTGGCTCCGGCCGTAGCGGATCAGCTTCAGGAGCTCAGAGCTCACCGTGCCAGCCTTGGTGTCATAGCCGAACAGCGCGACGTGGCGCGGGGTGGGACCCACCACGGGGGTGACGCAGTGCAACGACCAGCGGCCCTCGAAGAGCATCAGCGTGCCCGGCGTCATCGGCACCGTGCTCACGAGCCCCGGGGCCTCGCCCGCCAGGACGCGGGTCACCGTGTCGTAGCGCTCGTCGATGCCGCCGCCGTCCACCCAGCGCAGGCGCTGGACGTTCTCGAGCTCGCCGCCACCATCGCTGGGCTGGATGGCGAGCGATACGACGAAGTCGGTCTGGTCGAAGTGCCAGCCGAGGGTGTCGCCCTCGTGCATCACGGCCAGGTTCATGGCCCCGAGGGGGTCGGCGTAGCGGTGCAGGGGCGCCCGGCCGAGGATCCGGCCGACGAGCTCGAGCAACCCATCCCACTCGAACAGCGACCGCAGGCCGGACGTCGTCGGCGAGAAGCGGTCGTAGGCCACCGTGTGCACCGCCGATCGGGCCCAGGTGACGCGCGGGTGGTCGTCCGCCCAGGCATCGCCGTCGGGCAGCTCGAGGTACGGGGTGCCCCGCACGTCCTGGAGGTGGGCGCCTTCCGCCAGGGCGTCGCACTCGGCCACCAGGCCGGGCAGTGCGTCGTCCCGCAGGAACCCGGGCAGGATCGACACGCCGGTCGCCCGCAGCTCGTCGGCGTGGTGGGCGACCATCGGCGCGCCGGCACCGTCGAGGTCGAGGACGGGGTAGCGCTCCAGGTCGACCAGCGCAGCGGGGTCCGGCACGGGCGAAACACTAGGGCTGCCTGGCATGCTCCGGCCGTGCGCTATCGACGGATGCCCATCGAGGTGGAGTCGCCCGAGCAGCTCGGCTACGACACCATCGCAAACAACCTCTCCGAGAGCTCCGTCGCCGACCGTCGGCTGGGCGACCTGGACGTCCACGTGGAGCTCGACGACCTGCTGCTCTGCTACGGCGACCATCTGGGCGACCCGGTGCTGCGAGAGGCCGTCGCCGCCGGGGCTGAAGGGCTCCATCCCGACGACGTGCTCGTGACAGCCGGGGCCGCCGCCGCCCTCTTCTGCACCTCCACTGCGCTGCTCGAGCCCGGCGACCACGCCGTGGTGGTGCGCACCAACTACGCCACCAACCTCGAGACGCCGCGCGCCATCGGTGCCGACGTCGAGGTGGTGGACCTCTGCTTCGAGGACGGCTGGCAGCTCGACGTGGAGCAGGTGGCGAAGCGGGTGCGTGACGGCCAGACCCGGCTGATCAGCGTGACGCAGCCGCACAACCCCACGGGCACGATGTTCGACCGAGCCACCCTCGACGCGCTGGTGGCGCTGGCCGAGCGCTCCGGGGCCGTGCTCCTCGTCGACGAGACCTACCGCGACCTCACCCACGGGGAGGCCGGGCCGCTGGCGGCCACGCAGTCAGCGCGCGTGATCAGCGTGTCGTCGATGTCCAAGGCCTACGGACTCCCGGGCCTTCGGATCGGGTGGGCCGTGTGCCGCGACCCTGCCCTGGCCGAGCTGCTCCTGGCGGCCAAGGAGCAGGTGCTCATCTGCGGGGCCACCCTCGACGAGCACATCGCCGGGCGGGTGCTGGCGGCGCGCTCGACCGTGCTCCCACCGATCCTCGACGACGTCCGCCACCGCCTCGGCATCGTGCGGAGCTGGATGGCTGCCCAGTCCACCTTCGAGTGGGTCGAGCCCTCCGGGGGCGTCGTCGGACTCGTGCGCGTGGTGCCGGAGGTCTCGATCGACGCCGCTCGATTCCACGAGGTGCTGCTGGCGGAGCACGGCACCTACGTCGGGCCCGGGCACTGGTTCGAGCTGGACGACCGCCACTTCCGCCTCGGCTACGGGTGGCCGACCGAGCCCGAGCTGCACGCCGGCCTCGCTGCCCTCACTGCCGCCGCAGCCGCAGCCGCAGCGACGGACAGCTAGCGGATGATCCGCCGGACGAGCTTCTCGACGAGCGGCTTGTAGGGCGGGTAGAGCAGCTTGAGGTCGGGCTTGGTCGGCTTGCGGAGCACGCTCTTGTGGTGGCTGAAGACGTCGAAGCCGGTCTGGCCGTGGTAGGCGCCCATGCCGCTGTCGCCGACGCCGCCGAAGGGCAGCTCGGCGGGCAGCAGGTGCATGAGGGTCTGGTTCACGCACACGCCGCCGCTGCTGGTGTGGGCGACGATGTCGTCGATCACCTCGTCCTCGCCGGCGAAGACGTAGAGGGCCAATGGCTTGGCGCGAGCCCCGATGAAGGCCTTGGCCTCGGCCGGTCCGTCCACTCCCAGGACGGGCAGGATGGGTCCGAAGATCTCCTCCTGCATGACAGCGCTGTCCGGGCTCGGCTCCACCGTCACGGTCGGGGCGACGTAGCGCTGGGAGGCGTCGACCTGCCCGCCGACGGCCACGGTGCCGGCTCCCCGATCGAGCAGGCCCTGCAGGCGGTCGAGATGCCGGCCGTTCACGATGCGTCCGAAGCTCTTGCTGGCCTGCGGGTCGGCGCCGTAGAAGTGACCGATCTGGTCGGCGAGCTTGTCGACGAAGGCGTCCTTGACCTGGTGGTCGACGAGCACGTAGTCGGGGGCGATGCAGGTCTGGCCGGCGTTGAGGAACTTGCCCCAGGCGATGCGGCGAGCGGCTACGTCGAGGTCGGCGCTGGCGTGGACGTAGGTGGGGGACTTGCCGCCGAGCTCGAGCACGGTCGGGGTGAGGTGCTCGGCGGCGGCCCGGGCGACGACGCGACCCACGGCAGTGGACCCCGTGAAGAAGATGTGGTCCCAGCGCTCGGCCAGCAGGGCGGTGGTCTCGTCGACCCCGCCCTCCACCACCGTGACGGCATCGGGGTCGACGTAGCGCGGCAGCAAGCGGGCGATGGCCGCCGAGCACGCCGGCGACAGCTCGGAGGGCTTGGCCAGCACGCAGTTGCCGGCCGCCAGCGCGGCGCCGACGGGCTCGATGAGCAGCTGGATCGGATAGTTCCAGGGCGCGATCACCAGTGCGACCCCGAGCGGCTCCGGCACGATCCGGCCCTTGGCCGGTGCCACCAGCGCGGGCATCCGCACCCGAGTCGGACGCATCCACCTCTCCACGTGCTTGGCCATGTGCCGCAGCTCGGCCTTGGTGTGGCCGATGTCGGCCGCGAAGGCCTCCACCTTCGGTCGCCCGAGGTCCAGCCGGAGGGCCTCGAGCAGCTCTGCCTCGCCCTCCTCCATCATCCGTCGCAGCCCTGCGATCTGCTCCTGCCGCCAGGCCAGCGGGCGGGTGCGGCCGCTGTCGAAGGTGGCCCGGAGCGACTTGGCCAACACGGCGGCGTCGACCGGCGTCGGAGGAGTGATCGTCATGGATCCGGTCTACCGCTTCCGGGCGATGGTCAGACCGTCGGCGATCGGGAGCATCACGGCCTCCATGCGCTCGTCAGCGGCGACGTGGTCGTTCACGGCCCGGATGGCGACGGTGTCGTCGGACTGGTCGGCGTCGTCGACCACGTTGCCGCTCCAGAGCACGTTGTCGAGGAGCACGATGCCGCCGGGCCGCAACCGATCGACGATCTCGTCGTAGTAGGTGCGGTAGCCGGTCTTGTCGGCGTCGATGAACGCAAGGTCGATCGGCGGATCGTGCGGCAGCGCCCGCAGGGTGTCGGCGGCCGGACCGATCACGAGATCGATGCGATCGTCGACGCCGGCCTGGGCCCAGTGGTCCCGCGCGATGGAGGTCCACTCCTCGCTGACGTCGCAGCACAGCAGCCGTCCGCCCGGAGCCAGGCCACGTGCGATGCAGATCGAGGAGTAGCCCGTGAAGGTGCCGACCTCGACGGCGAAGCGGGCGTCCACCAGCTTCGTCAGCATCGTCATGAAGGCGCCCTGCTCAGGTGCGATCTGCATCCGGCTGACCCCACCCAGCTCCGATGTCTTCACGATCAGCGACTCCTGCACGGGGTCGGGCGGGGTGCCGTGAGCGACCGTGTAGTCGTGCAGGGCTTGGGTCACGATGACGGACTTGGTCTCCTGGTCGGCCATGGCCGGAGAACCTAGCTACCGCAGGCTCGGGAGGACCTCGTGCTCGAGGAGGCGGAGGCTCGCCCAACCGAGCGCCGGCGGGATGCCGCCCATGAGCGGGTGGAAGAGGGCGAAGGCGAGGTCGCCTTGGCGGTGGAGCTGGTCGACGAGCTCCTTGGGTGTCACGACGTTGTACTGGCCGGTGGCTCGCAGCGCATCGATGTCGGGCACCTCGACGTACCCGGTGTCGGCGCCCGCGGCCGCCGCCCAGGCGCCGTAGGCGTTGGCCTCGTGGAGCACGTACGGGCCGATGGCCTCCCAGGCCGCCTCGACGTCGACGGCGAGGAAGGTGGCTGCAGTGTCCCCGCCGACGAAGCCACCAGGGTCGGACCCGCCGAGGGCGACGCGCTCGGTGCGGTAGGTCTCCCACACGTCGTTGGTGGACGGGCGGAAGCTGACCTTGAGCCGGGCGGCCCGCCGAGCGGCCGCAGCGCTGCTGCCACCCAGAGCCAGCTTCGGACCACGCGCCCGGGCCGGCTTCGGGGTCACTCGCACGGTGCGGCCGCGATGCTCGAAGGGCTCCCCGGTCCACGCCTGGCGCAACACCTCGACCGCCTCCGTGGTGCGAGCGACGCGCTCTCCGATCGCCACGCCGAACATGGCGAACTCCTCGGCCACGTAGCCGTTGGCGATGACGAGCTCGAGGCGACCGCCGGCGATGAGGTCCACGACTGCGGCGTCCTCGGCCAGACGGATGGGGTCGTGGAACGCCGCCACCACGGCCGCCACCTGGATCGAGATCCGCTTGGTGCGGGCAGCGACGGCGGCCGCCATGGGGAGGGGGCTGGGCAAGTACCCGTCCGGGGAGCCGTGGTGCTCCGACAGCGTCAGCGACACGAACCCGATGCGGTCGGCCCACGCCGCCATGTCCAGCGCCTCGGCGTATCGCTCCGTGAGGGGCACGCCCGACCAGCCCGGGTCCCGCAGGTCGAACCGGATCCCGAAGTACGCCACGCGATCAGGCTGGCACAGCCGCCGGCAACCGCCTTGCGGTGCCCGCTCCCGACGCCGACCATGGGGCATGGTCCGCTCGTCGGCTCCCCTCCTCACCGACGGGGTGGTGACACTGCGCTCCACCACCCGGCCGATGTCGACGGCCTGACCGTCATGGCCCAGGACCCGGAGACGGTGAAGTGGACGACCGTGCCGCAGCGCTACGGGCCGGCGGAGGCGGAGGGCTGGCTGCGCCTCGTGGAGGGAGCGTGGCGCAAGCAGACGATGTGGAGCTGGTCCATCGAGCTGGCCGACGGTGACCGGCCTCGGTTCGCCGGGAACCTCGACATCCGACTCGGACCGCCGCCCGATGTCGGGTTCGCGCTCGCCCCGTGGGCTCGGGGACGCGGCGTGATGGTGCGGGCGGCTCGGCTGGCCCTGCGCTGGGCCTTCGACGAGGGGGAGCTGCCGGTCGTCCACTGGTCCGCCGGCGCCGGCAACCTCGCCTCGTGGCGGGTGGCCCATGCGGTCGGGTTCACCTTCGACGGATCCCGCCCCCGCTCGATCCCGCACCGGGGCGAGCTGCGCGACGGGTGGTTCGCCCACCTCGGGCCCGAGGACGTGATGACTCCCCGCACCCGGTGGCGGTTGCCGGTGGAGCTCGTCGGCGAACGGGTCCGGCTGCGCCCTCACCGCAACGCCGACCTACCCCGGATCGCCGAGGCCTGCTCCGACGCCCGAACGCGCCACTGGCTCCCCACGATGCCCGCCCCCTACACCGAGGAGCACGCCCGGTCCTTCGTGCTCGGTTGCCGGCTCGAGGAGTCTCTCGGCATCAGCATCACCTGGGCGGCGGCCGACCGGGAGAGCGGTCGCCTGCTGGCCAACGTGGGGCTGCTGCACCTTGCCAGCGACCGAAGCCCCGGCAGCGGGGAGATCGGCTACTGGGCCCACCCCGATGCGCGGGGCTGGGGCGTGGTGCGCGAGGCCGTCGACCTCGTCGTCGTCCATGCCCTCGCCCCCGAAGGGGAGGACGGTCTGGGCCTCCGCCGTCTCCAGATCGGCGCCGCCTGGGCAACACTGCCAGTCGTCGTGCGGCCGAGGGAGCCGGCTTCGAGCAGGTCGGTCACTTCCGGCTCGACGGCCGCCTCGGCGATGGCACCCACCAGGACGGCGCCTGGTACGACCGCATCAATCCGGCAGGGTGATGCCCTCCCGGGCCGCCTTCTCCGTGAACGGCACGGGGAATGAGATCTTCACGAGGTAAGGGTCGCGAGCGAGGGCCCAACCGGCGGAGCGCTCGGCTCCACCACGCCCCGTGCTAGGCAGACCGCCCCGCTCCTGTCAGATCGAGTCCATGATGACGCGATGGCACCTCGCATCCCGCCCCTGCCCGTCGAGGGTCGCGACCCGCGCACCGAGGAGCTGCTCGCCCCGCTGCGACGACCCGACGGAACCGAGCTCAACATCTTCACGACCCTCGCCCGCCATCCCAAGCTGCTGAAGCGATGGTCGGCCTTCGGCGGCGTGCTGCTCTACGGCGGCACCCTGCCGCCACGGGAGCGGGAGCTGCTCATCCTGAGGGCCGGGTACCTGTGCCGGGCCCACTACGAGTGGGGTCAGCACGTCGAGATCGGCCGGGCGACCGGGTTGACCGACGACGAGATCGCCCGCATCGCCGACGGCGCCGGAGCCGAGGGGTGGTCACCTGGGGATGCCGCTCTCCTCCGGGCCACCGACGAGCTCCACGCCGACAGCCGCATCGGCGACGCCACCTGGGCGGCCCTCGCGGAGCGCTGGGACGAGCAGCAGCTCATCGAGCTGTGCATGGTGGTGGGCCAGTACCACCTCGTCGCCTTCACGCTGAACTCGCTCGGTGTGGAACCGGAGTCCGCCGACTTCCCGGTGCTGCCGGCATGAGCGGCGTCCTCGACGGCCGCAAGGTGCTGGTGGTCGGCGCCGGCACCCGGGCCAGCGACGACCCGGATGCCCCTGTCGGCAACGGGCGGGCCATCGCCGTGGTCGCCGGCCGGGCCGGCGCCACCGTCACCTGCGCCGACCTCGACGCCGATGCTGCCGCCTTCACCGCCGCGCTGGTCGAGGCGGAGGGGGCGGCCGCCCACGTGCTCGGCGGCGACGTCACCGATGCTGACACCTGCGCCGGCCTCGTGGAGCAGGCCGTGGCGGCCATGGACGGGCTCGACGGGCTCGTGCTGAACGTCGGCATCGGCGCCGGTTCCGGCATGACGGGCACCACCCCCGCAGAGTGGGACCTCGTGTTCGCCGTCAACGTGCGGGCCCACTTCCTCCTGGCCGGTGCCGCCCTCGGCGTGATGCCGGAGGGTGGGTCGATCGTGTTCATCTCCTCCATCGCCGGCCTCGCCGCCGGCACCCGGATCCCGTCCTACGACTCGTCGAAGTCCGCCCTCACCGGCCTCTGCCGGCAGACCGCGGCGGAGGGCGCCCGCAAGGGCATCCGGGCCAACGTGGTCGCCCCCGGTCTCATCGACACACCGCTCGGTCGCGCCGCCACCCGCGGGCGCCCATCCCGGGCCAAGGCCCCGGTGCCGCTCGGTCGGCAGGGCACCGCCTGGGAGGTGGCCGAGCCGGTGGTCTTCCTGCTCAGCGACGCCGCCAGCTACATCACCAGCCAGCTCCTCGCGGTGGACGGCGGGATCACCGGCTGCCGGGGGTAGCGGCCGACGAGCGCCTCCGTACCCTGGGCGCCATGACCGCCGTCGCACCTGTCCCCTCCCGTCCGCTCGGCTCCACGGGGCTCGTCGCCTCCGCCCAGGGGTTGGGGTGCATGGGGATGTCGCAGGCCTACGGGGCGACGGACGACGCCGAGTCCATCGCCACCATCCACCGGGCGCTGGACCTCGGCGTCACCCTGCTCGACACTGCCAACGCCTACGGGCGAGGGCGCAACGAGGAGCTGGTGGGGCGGGCCCTCGCCGACCGTCGGGGCGAGGCGGTCGTCGCCACCAAGATGGGCATCCGAACGGACAAGGGGGCACCCGCCTTCTCCCTCGACGGCTCGCCCGAAGCCGTGCGTCGCAGCTGCGACGAGAGCCTGGCCCGACTCGGCATCGAGCACATCGACCTCTACTACCTGCACCGGGTCGACCCGCAGGTGCCGATCGAGGACAGCGTCGGGGCCATGGCCGAGCTCGTCGGCGCCGGCAAGGTCGGCCACCTCGTCTGTCCGAGGCCGGCCCCGACACGCTGCGACGGGCGCACGCCGTGCACCCCATCGCCGCCCTGCAGACCGAGTGGTCGCTGTGGACGCGCGACCTGGAGGCAGCGATCCTCCCCACCTGCCGAGCGCTGGGCATCGGGGTGGTGCCCTACAGCCCGCTGGGGCGCGGGTTCCTCACCGGGCAGATCACCAGCCCCGACGACTTCGACGAGGGCGACATGCGCAAGCGCCTCCCCCGCTTCCAGGGCGAGCGGTTCCAGGCCAACCTCGACCTCGTCGGCCAGGTGCAGGCCCTCGCCGACCGCCTCGGTGCCACCCCGGGCCAGGTGGCGCTGGCCTGGCTCCACGCCAAGGGCGACGACGTCTTCCCCATCCCCGGCACCAAGCGGCGCTCCTACCTGGACGACAACGTCGGCGGCCTCTCCGTCGAGCTGGGGCCCGACGACATCGCGCCGCTCGACGCCATGGGAGCCGCCGTGGAGGGCGACTCCCACTTCTACCTGGAGTGGGCCGAGCGGTAGCCACCACAGACGAGAGCTGCATCGGCCCGGGCCGACCATCATGCCCTCACCTAGCCGCCGTTGGCAGAGAAGTGCTGGTAGTCCTGACCGGAGCTCCAGTAGCCGCCCCAGGCCCAACCCTGGCGATCGAAGGCGTCCACGACGGGACCGCCCGGCTTGATCATCCCGGCATCGGTGCGGGAGCGATCGGCCCAGCGCGCACCCTCGGGCGGATCCACTGCCGAACCCTTCACGTAGGGGTTCATCAACGGGTTGACGTCGACGGCCAGCCCGAGGCCGTGCTGCGAGAGCGTGGAGGAGCTGCCGACGGAGCGACAGTTGAAGCCACTCGTGTTGTTGGCGCGCATCGACGCCTGGTCATCGCCGCCGTAGGCGTCGATCGGCACCATGCGCTCGATGGGGAAGCGGGCGGCATAGACGTCACCGAAGACCGCCATCATCCGCTCCGCCTCGGCCTCGGCCACGATGATCCTCCCGGTGTGCACGGCCCCGTCGTAGCCCCAGTGGCTGACGTTGACGGCCCGGAGCTGCCCGGGCGCCAGGCATCCCATGTCCGGCTTCCACGAAGCCCCGAGCTGCTCCACCGTCACCATCTCGATCGACGCCTGGA
>JBDSUN010000352.1:0-4393 GCA_039927735.1 Acidimicrobiales bacterium
CGGGCTCACGGCACCTCCTTCGTCGCGACGGGGGGCGTCCCGGCACCGGAGCGTCCGCCAAGACCGCGCGCCACGCCCCAGCCCCGCGCCTCGGTGAAGAGGGGGCTGCGGCCCATCAGGCTCACGACCGGGCGGATGAAGAAATAGGCCACGGCCACGTCGAGGGCGGTGGCGAGAGCCAGGAAGAAGGCAAAGCCCCGCACCGGACCGACCGTGAGCACGTAGAGCAGCACGGCGCCGATGAGGCTGGCCACGTTGGCCGCGAGGATGGTGCGGAAGGCCCGCTTCCAGCTCCGCTCGGTGGAGCTGCGCAGCGTACGCCCGAGGCGCACGTCATCCTTCAGCCGCTCGAAGTAGACGACGTAGCTGTCGACGGTGACGCCGACCGAGACCACGAGACCGGTGACGCCGGCCAGGCTGAGGGCCAGGCCCTGGGTCTGACCCAGCCAGCAGATGATGGCGTAGTTGAGGGCCGACCAGACCATGAGGCCGAGCAGCACCACCACCCCCAGGGCCCGGTAGTAGGCGATCATGTAGAGCACGACGAGGCCGAGCCCCACCAACCCGGCGATCAGCCCGGCCCGCAGCGATTCCTCGCCGAGGGTGGGCGACACCGTCTGCACCGTCTGGGGCTCGAGGTTCACCGGGAGCGACCCGTAACGCAGGACCAAGGCGAGATCCTTGGCCTCGGACTCGGAGAAGCTCCCCGAGATCTGGATCTCGTCGCGCTGGAACGACCCCTGCTGGATCGTCGGTGCCGAGCGCACCTCGGAGTCCAGCACGATGGCCAGCTGAGCGGTGGGACAGGTGGCCGACCGAGCGAAGCAGTCCCCCGCCAGGGCGTTGAACGAGTCGATGCCGTCGCCACCCTTGATCTCCAGGGCGACGGACCAGAGGCCGTCGTTTCCGAGCTCAGCGCGGGCCGTGCTCACGATCTGGCCCGTGGCACCCGCCGGGCCGAGCTGGTAGGTGTTGACCACCTCGTCGTCGTCCCCCAGCTCTTGGAGCAGCACCGTGGCCTCCGGCGTGTCCTCTTCGCGAGGGGTCACCTCGGGTGGGGCCGGCGTCTCTCCGGGCTCACCGGCAGGAAGCGTGGTCGGAGGGACCTCGGTGGGCGGAGGCGTCGCCGTCGTGGTGGTCGTCGGGTCCTGGAACGGGACGGCGGGCCCCGGGGCGCTCTGACCCTCCACCGGTGTCTCGACCGGGACGGTGGTTGCGGTGCTGGCGGTGGTGGACGTGTCCCCCGCCACCGTCGTGGGCGGTGCGACCGTGGTCGAGGTGGAGAGGTCGCCGATGTCACCGGGAACGCTGAGGAGGACCGGACGGAAGCGCAGCTCGGCGGTGTCCCCGACCAGCTCGATGGCCCGCTGCTGGTTCTCGACCCCCGGGAGCTGCACGATCACCGAGCTGCCCTGGCGAGCGATCTCCGGTTCGGCCACGCCCAGGGCATCTACTCGCCGCCGGATGATCTCGATCGTCTGCGAGAGGGCCTCGTCGCTGGCGTCCTTGGTGGGCTGGAGCACCACCGACACCCCGCCCTGCAGGTCGAGCCCCAGCTGCGGGGTGGTGTCGGTCGCCAGGACCGCCGCGAGAGCGAGCGCCGTGGTCAGGACGATGAAGACGAGGGGGGTGAGCTGCTTGCGACGCATGGGGAGGGCACGGGCCGTCCGAGGAGGGGGCCGGGCGCCGGTGGAGGTTAGCCATAGGTCGCCTGCATGCGCGAACGCACCCCGGCCAGCGTCCCGGCCTGCACGGCCTCCCGCACCTCCTCGATCAGTCGCAAGGTCCACCACAGGTTGTGGATGGTCAGCAGGCGGGGCGCAGTGGGCTCGTCGACCACCAGCAGGTGGCGGAGGTAGGCGCGCGACCAGCGAGCGCACACCGGGCACCCGCACGAGTCGTCGAGCGGTGCGTCGGCGGTGGTGTTCTCGGCTCGCTTCAGGTTGTAGCGCCCGACGCTGGAGAGGACCGAGCCGTGGCGGGCGAACCGGGTGGGCAGCACGCAGTCGAACAGGTCGACGCCGAGGGCCACGGCCTCCACCATCCCGATCGGGTCGCCGAGGCCCATGAGGTAGCGCGGCTGGTCCGCCGGAAGCGCCGGGATCGTGGCGGCCAGCGTCTGCAGCATGGCGTCACGTGACTCACCGACCGACAGGCCGCCCACGGCGTAGCCGTCGAAGCCGATGGCCACGGTGCGCTGGGCGCTCTCCTGGCGGAGGGCCACATCGGTGCCTCCCTGGACGATGCCGAACTGATTCAGCCCGGGCCGGTCGAGGGTCAGGAAGGCGGCGCGAGCGCGCCGGGCCCAGGCGGCCGTGCGGTCGACGGCCACCCGAAGCACGGCGGCGGGCGACGGCAGCGGGGCGCACACGTCCAACACCATCTGGATGTCGCTGCCGAGGAGCGTCTGCACCTCGACGGCCGACTCCGGCGTGAGCCGGTGGGAGCCGCCGTCATAGGTGGACCGGAAGGTGACCCCCTCATCATCGAGGGCCACGTTGCCACCGGGCTCCAAGGAGAAGATCTGGTAGCCGCCGGAGTCGGTGAGCACGTGCCCATCCCAGTCGGTGAACCCGTGGAGGCCACCCAGCCGGCTGATCAGCTCGGCTCCGGGCTTCAGCATCAGGTGGTACGTGTTGCCGAGCACGATCTGCACGCCGAGGTCGGCCAGGTCAGCCGACGACAGGGTTCGCACCGCCCCCCTGGTGCCGACCGGCATGAAGCAGGGCGTGCGGACCTCACCCCGCGCCGTGCGCATCAGTCCTGCCCGAGCGAGGCCGTCGGTGGCGGTCACCTCCAAAGACAGCGTCACCCGCGACCGCCCCGGAGGAACATGGCGTCGCCGAAGCTGAGGAAGCGGTAGCCGGAGCGGAGCGCCTCCTCGTAGAGGGCGCGCCAGCGGGGACCGACGAAGGCATCCACGAGCACGAGGAGCGACGATCGAGGTTGGTGGAAGTTGGTGAGCAGCGCATCGACGAGGGCGAAGGGCCGGTCACCGTGGATGAACAGCTCCGTCCGACCCGACAGGGCTCCGGTGGCGGCGGCGGACTCCAGCGCCCGCACGGTGGTGGTGCCGATGGCCACCACCCGCTGGGCGGCCTGGCAGGCGGCCATGGTCGCCTCGGGCACGTGGTAGCGCTCGCCGTGCATCTGGTGATCCTCGATGCGGTCAGTGGCGATCGGTCGGAAGGTGCCGAGACCGACGATCAGCTCCACCGGCGCCAGACGAGCACCGGTGAGATGGATGGCGCTGAGCAGCGACCGGGTGAGGTGCAGGCCGGCGGTGGGGGCCGCCACGGACCCGGGCTGGTCGGCGTAGGTGGTCTGGTAGCGGTCAGGGTCGGCCAACGGCGTGGTGATGTAGGGCGGCAGGGGCACCTTCCCGTGGCGAGCGATGACGTCGAGCACCTCGGATGCGAGGTGCACCTCGAGGTCGACGATGCGTCGCCCCTCACCGAGATCCTCGCCCACCACCACGGTGAGGTCAGGGCCCGCCACCAACGCAGTGCCTGGGGCGATCTTGCGACTCGGCCGCACCAGTGCCTCCCATCGGAGCGGCTCATCGTCGTCCACCGGCTCCAGCAGCAGCACCTCAGCGGCGCCGCCGGTGGCGCGCCGCAGGCGAAGGCGGGCGGCCAGGACGCGAGTGGTGTTCAACACGACGACGTCGCCCGGTCCCACCATGTCCGCCAGGTCCGGGATCCGTCCGTGCCGAGGTGGCTGCCCCGGCCCCTCGTCGATCAGCAGCCGGGCGGCATCACGTGGCTCGACGGGCACCTGCGCAATGGCCTCCGCCGGCAGGTGGTAGTCGACGGCGGACGTGTCCATGGGCGCCTCCAGTGTCCCGATCCGGGGTGACGGCGGCCAATCAGCCGAAGAGGCCGGGCGGCGGGGCATCGCCGGAGAGGTGGCGCGGCGTGGCCAGCCCGAGGTGGGCGAAGGCGGTCGCCGTGGCCACCCGGCCACGTGGTGTGCGCATGAGCAGGCCGCCCTGGATGAGGAACGGCTCGTAGACGTCCTCGACGGTCTCGGTCTGCTCGCCCACGCTGATGGCAAGGGTGGAGAGCCCCACCGGCCCCCCGCTGAATCGCTCGCAGATCGCCGACAGGATGGCCCGGTCGACCTTATCCAGGCCAAGCTCGTCCACCCCGAAGGTGGCCAGCCCGGCGGAGGCCGTGGGCAGATCGACCACGCCGTCGCCCTTCACCTCGGCGAAGTCACGCACCCGACGCAGCAGCCGCAGCGCGATGCGCGGCGTGCCGCGCGCCCGCCCTGCGATCTCGCGAGCACCCTCGGGGTCGATCTGCACGCCGAGGATGGTGGCCGCCTGGCGGACGATGGCCTCCAGCTCGCTCGGGTCGTAGTAGTCGAGCCGGGCGACCAGGCCGAAGCG
>JBDSUN010000353.1:0-6703 GCA_039927735.1 Acidimicrobiales bacterium
GGCGTTCCAGCCGATCGTCGCGGCGTTCAGCCAACGCGCGCGCTGCACCGCGGCAACGCGATCGGACCCGTCGGGCCGCGAGTCAAGCTCGACTGAAGCTGTCCCGTGGTCGTGCCCGTGGTGCTCAGCCACGGCCATCGAGATCCAGGTGGTGCTGCTCGACCTCGAGCTCCAGGTCGACGAGATCGGACAGCGCATGAGCCAGGCGAGGTGAGCTCAGCTCGTAACGGACCTGACGGCCCTCGCGCTCGGCCCGGACCAGCCCGCAACCCCGGAGGCACGCAAGGTGGTTCGAGATGTTGGTGCGACCCAGCCCGAGGGTGCCTGCGAGGTCGGCGGGGTACGCTGGGCCGTTGAGGAGCA
The DNA here is from genome assembly GCA_039927735.1 of Acidimicrobiales bacterium. Classification (GTDB taxonomy): domain Bacteria; phylum Actinomycetota; class Acidimicrobiia; order Acidimicrobiales; family VFJN01; genus VFJN01. The sequence goes on from JBDSUN010000353.1 coordinate 364, forward strand.
CCAGCAGGATTCGGCGTCGGGTGGGGTCAGCCAGCGCGGTGCCGACCCGTTCGAGCGCGTCGATCGTGGTTGCGGCGACAGCAGGCACGGCTGGACACTACACGCATCCATGAATCCAGTCCGATCTGAACTACTCCTGATCAGTGGTCATCCGCTGACCTGCACGCCCGTTGCCGAGGTGAGATCCTGGGCGGCGATCGGTGCCAGGAGCTCGTAGGGATGACCCACCCGTTCGTCTCCGTGACGGACGCGCAGGCTGGCCCGTTCGAGGAGCACTCGGACCCGGTGCAGGGCCCGGTACCAGTCGAGGTGCTCGAGGGAGGCCGTCGGGTTGGCGGCCCGGTAGGCACGGATGAACCGGCGGGCCAGCACCCGCCCCGCCAGCCGACCGATGACGGCGAGGGGGCCGGGCAGCACCAGGGGCGGGTTCCCGATGACCAGCTCGGTGAAGGCCACGTCGAAGCACGGGTCGGCCAGCAAGGCTCCGGTCCAGTCCAGGACCACGAGCTCCGTCCCGTCGACCAGCACGTTGAAGGGGTGGAAGTCCCCGTGGCAGACCACGAGCCGGTCCACCTCAGGCGAGCGTCCGGCCAGCTCATCGATGACCGCCACGAGGTCGGCGCGATCCAGTGCCTCAGCCCCGAGCCGGAACAAGGCCAGCACGTCCTCGACGGTCCACGCCACCTCCGGTGCCGCTACCCGCACGGCGGCGGTCACCGGTTCGGGATCGAGGCGGTGCAAGGCGGCCATGGTGCGGGCGAGCTGGCCGGGCAGGTCCCGGACCAGCTGAGGAGCGCGACGCAGCGCCGCCGGCCCGTCGAGGCCGGCCAGCAGCGGGCGACCGGCGGCGAAGTCGGCCATCGACCACCACCCGTCCCCGGCCGGGGCGGGTTCGGAGATCCGTACCGCTGGCGTCGGGAACCCGAGGGAGGCGAGCGTCGCCTGCACCGCGGCCTCCTTGGCGCCCATCGCCCGGTCCGGGGCGTGGCGCACCACCAGAGCGGTGGGCACCCCCTCGGGCTGGCCCTCCACCCGGACCGTCGCCATCGAGGCCCAGAACCCGCCCGACAGCACCCGGGGCCCGTCGACCACCTCAGCCCCCCGCCATGCCCCGGCCACGAGCCCGGTCACATCCTCCATCGTCATAGTCACGACGTTTACCGTAACGGTAAATGATGGTACTGTCCAGGGGTGCCTGCGATCCACCCCATCGAAACGGCTTCCGAGCTCACCGTGGACCAGCTCGCGACCCGAGCCGGCCTCCCGGTGCGGACCATCCGCGAGTACCAGACCACAGGCCTGCTCCCCGGACCAGAACGACGCGGCCGCATCGGCATCTACGGGCCCACCCACCTGGCCCGCCTCGCCCTCATCGGCCGGCTCCAGGACCGCGGGTACTCCCTCGCCGGCATCCGAGACCTCGTCAGCTCGTGGCGTGACGGCGCCGACCTCGGCGAGATCCTGGGCCTGGAAGCCGACCAGCTCGTCCACCTCGATGAGCCGGGCGCCCCCAGCACCCTCGACCAGCTCGCCGCCCTTCTCCCCGAGCTGATCCCGGATCGGATCGACGAGCTCCTCGCCGCTGGGATCATCGACGCCTGCGGCCCCGACCGGTACTGCGTGCCCAGCCCGTCTCTGCTGCAGCTCACCCTCGATGCCATCGCCGCCGGCTACGAACCCGACCGAGTGCTCGACCTGCTGGGCACCATCCGCAACGCCACCGCCGCCATCGCTAGCGCCACCGTCGAGCTCCTCACCGACCGGCCCACCGACACCGACCCGGACCAGCTCGTCGCCCTCGCCACCCGGGGACGAGGGCTGCTCGCCCATGGCACCGGCCGGCTCACCATCCACGCCATCGGCAAGGCACTCGGCATCGACCACGACGGCGACACCACCACCGCCCTGCGACAGCTCCTCGAGGCGAACCGATCACCGCACCGAACCAGACCCAACGCGACGTCTGGAACGGCGAGAGCGGCCAACGATGGGTCACCGACGCCGACCCCGCGACCGGGTCATGACCGCCGTCGCTGACACCCTCCTCGACGCCGCCCAGCTCCACCGTGGCGAGCGGGTCCTCGACATCGGCTGCGGGTGCGGCGCCACCACCCTCACCGCCGGTCGCCGTACCACTCCACCTCGGGGTTGACGTCGACAGGGCCACCTCCCATCTCGCCGACACCGGCGTCGGTCGAAGCGGACGAGCTCGGAGGCGGCTGGCCGTTCAACGAAGCCGATGCGCCGAGTCGTGACGGAGTGGTCACCGACCTGGGGCTCGCCGATGCTGTCCATCCGGCCGCCGACGACACCCTTCTGCCACTCCGGGAACCGACTCGGGTCAGTGGCATGGGCAAAGACCTCGTCGGCTGGCCGGTCGACCTCGACCTTCGCGGTGATCGGCTGCACTCAGCGCTCGCCGGCGACGAGGTCCGCATAGCGGGCAAGGTAGAGCGGCCAGCCCTGGTCCTCCCCGACGCCCTCGCGGAGCGACTCCCAGCCCGGTCCGTGGCGATCAAGATGGCGGTGCTCGAGCTCCAGACGCGTCCGCTGCGGTGTCTCGGCGACGAAGCGGACCTCGACCTCGCTGGCGTTGGCTTCGTCCGTTTCGAGCTGCCACTGCGGGCTGATGTCCCAGCTGAACACGACCCGGTCCGGTGGTTCGTAGGCGAGGACGCGGGCCCATCGGGACTCGCTCCCATCCGCGGCGCGGTCGTAGATGTGGCCCCCGATCCTGGGCTCGAACCGGGTCTCGGTGATCTCGGCGCCGAGGAGGTTGTGCTCCGGTGGCTTGAAGTCGCCGAACCGTTCGACGAACGCGGCGAAGGCACGATCGATCGGCGTGTCGACGACGATCTGGCGACGGACGACCGCATCATCGGTCAGGGTCATGGCTTCTCCTGTGGTGGTTGTCTGCGAGGTCCTGGTAGCCGCTCAGCGCGCGGCTCCAGAAGGCGTCAAGCTGGTCGCGCAAGGCAGCGACCCCGGCCTCGTTGAGTCGATAGATCCGGCGCGTGCCGACCGCCTCCTCGGCGACCAGACCGGCACCCTTCAGCACCTTCAGGTGCTGAGACACGGCGGGACGGCTCACCGGCAGGTCGGCGGCCAGCTCGCCGACGGCCCGCGGCCCGTCGGCGAGGCGCAAGACGATCGCCCGCCGGGTGCCGTCGCCGAGCGCGCCCCACACCCCGTCCTCTTGGTAAGTGACCACGAACGGTAAGTTCAGCCTGACTGATGCGCGCATGTCAAGCCGCGTTCTTCGGGGTAGCTGCCCCACAAGCGGTGGTGGTGAGTGAGTGGTCCTAACCGCGCAGCTCTTGAACCCACCCAAGTCGATGCCTTCCTCCTCTGACCAGGGACTACCGGTCGACGAGACAGCTTTACCTGAGCCAGAACCTGCTGATGTGAAGCACCTGAAGCAAATCCAACGACGCCTGCCGGCCGAGCAGATCCTCGAGCTAGTGCGCCAGTACGAGGCCGGAGCGCCAGTGTTCGAGCTAGCCGAGATCTTCGAGATCGACCAGAGCACCGTGCACGGGCACCTCAACCGACAGAACGTGCCGAGACGTCCGTACCGCAAGCTCTGGGGAGAACGTCTCGACGAGGCGATCCGGCTCCAGGCGACAGGAATGTCGATCCGAGGCATCGCCCGGGAGCTCGGGGTCAACCGAGGGACGGTGGCTGCCGCTCTACGCAACACAGCCAACTCGGAGACCGCCTGACGTCAGAACCCAAAGCGACGCTTCGTGCTGTAGATGTTCACTACGACATCTGTCCGTGGCCATGAGAAAGTCCCCGCTGGTGGCCAGTTGAGGTCCCCGCTGGTGGCCACGAGAAGTCCCCGCTGGTGGCCAGCGGAAGTCCCCACCTCTCACTGAAGCATCCACCTTCGGGTGTCCCCCGGCCGGTGACGGTGGCGGTGTCTGCCAACACCGACTCCGACCGAGGGACTGCTCAATGAAATCAGGCTCTACGCGTTTGAGTAGGGAGTCCGGGTTCGGATGCGGGGGGTGGCTGAGGGCGGTCTGGCCAGGTGGTGCCGCCGGTGTGGAGCAGGACCCGGAGCCGGTAGTTCTCTAAGGACCGGAAGCCGTGGCCGCAGCGTTTGACCTTCTTGACGCAGAGGTTGAGGCCCTCGGTGGGGCCGTTGGAAGCGCCGGTGTCGTGGTGGGCGAGGATCTCGGTCCGCCACGACCGGAGCGTCTTGCCGAGCGATCGGATCTCGGGGACGTCGTCGTCCGCGCAGCCGGCGATGGCCTTGTCGATCAGCAGCTCGGCGTCGGCCCGATCGTCGGTGAGGTAGATGTGGCGCACGGACTCCTTGGCCAGCCAGGCGCCGAGGAGCTCGTCGTTGGGGTCACCGATCCGAAGGCCGAGCAGCACCCGGTCGCGGCCTGCCTGGTCGAGGCGTTCTTGGCCGGCGAGGAGGAGCTTGCGGATCCGAAACAGCGGGTCGGCCTTGCGGCCACGGTGGCCGAGGGTCTCGTTCTGGACCCGGCGGCACCACCTGGCCAGACCGCCCTCAGCCACCCCCCGCATCCGAACCCGGACTCCCTACTCAAACGCGTAGAGCCACTAAAGGTAGGCGAGCCCTTAGGAATTCAACTGTCCTGATCCCACCCGGATCGCGAGGCGACTCGTCGATTAAGTACCGCGCGCCATATGCATGTTCCTGAGATAGTTACCGCTACCAGCATCCACCCGAGACTCACCGGTCCCGACGTCTCCCTAATGAGATAGCCGATTAACAGGCACGCGAAGGCAGTTGCTTCGTACTTGTAACTTAGGCCGACGGTCCGGCGCACGAGGATCGCTACAGATAGAGTGATCGTGCCTATCATTATTGCAAGGCCCATCCGAGGCTAGTTACCTGTCACGATGCAGGCGACGTCTACCGCTGTTGCAACGACGGCTACCTGGGCTTGTGTCTTAGCGATTGTTGCGGCGCTTCCCTTGAACTGGCCATTCGCAAATCCCATCTCCATCCACTTGCTCGCCGCCCCCGTGCCGGCTCCAACGATCAGCGACTCAACTCCTAAGTAGCTACCAGCAGCAGCAGCGGTGCACGTTCCACCGATCAGAACATTGTCCGCTTCCTCGACTCCGACATAGATAGCCCGGTTGACTTGGCGTTCGGCATTCGAGCTACCCAGATGACCGTTCGTTTGACCCATCGCCATGGCCCATCGTGTGAAGTTGACTGGCTGCTTAGTTACCCATCGGACCGGTCCGCCGATGCCCGGATCGCTCCCAGCATCTCCATCTTGCGAATCGACTCTGCCAGGCGGGGACAAGTAGCGCTGGCCGTCGATTCGGACCGAAGTCGCAGGGGCAGTATGGAAGTGACCGCTTCCGAAGGGGCTCCGCGGCGACGGCGGAACCCGCGGAGGTTGAACATAGGGAACCCGCGCCGGCCACCGTGCGTGGTACCTCCCGGTGACCGGTTTTAGACCGAGTCCCGCACTGTGCGCACGCTGCATCTGAGCCAGCGCAGTAGAGCCCCGATTCTCCAACTCGACCCATAGCCCTGTCGGATCGCTCAACGTTGTCGGTCGGCCAAGGCCGTAACCGAATCGATCTAGCGATCCCACCTGCTCCTTATGAATGACCGGATCAGCGGCAGCGAATCGCCCGATGCTGGGATCGTAGTAACGGGCGTTGAGGTATTGCAGCCCGGTGCTCGTGTCCTTGGTCTGCCCGATCCAGCCTCGGTCGGTGACAGCGCTCCCGCCGGTAGTCGATCTGGAAGCGCCGTAAGGGAGATAGCGCTGGACGACCGGGGTTCCGCCAGCGGCGTTCACGCTCACCGTCGTGGATCCGAGTTGGTCACCGAGCAAGTAGTTCAGGGAGCCCGATCCGGCACTGTCTCGGACGGCCATCTGAGTTGACCCGAGCGTGTAATAGCGCCTGGCGGTGATGGTTGTGCCGGTGCTGGTGATCTCGTGACCGTCGATGTAAATGGTGGTGTCGGTCGCGGTCTTTCGGACCAGACGGGTGCCGTCCGGGTCATACATGAAGCTCGTTGTGTTGCCGGCGTCGGTGACCGTGTCGAGGCGGTGTTCGAGGTCCCAGGCGAGGGACTGGTTCCCGGTGGAGCCTGGTCGCCCGGTGAGGTTTCCGTTCGCGTCGTAGCAGTAGTCGGGTGTGCCGACGCCGGCACCGTTGCAGTCGTTAGTGGTGCCGCTGATGTCGGCGACGGCGTGGGGTTGCGTGGGCGGGAGGGGGCCGGGGACGACAGTGATGTCGGCGGCGCCGCCGTTGTAGGTGTTGCGGAGCTGGTAGGTGTTTGTGGTGGGCCGGTAGATGCCGATGGTGTCGTCGCCGTCACCGTCCCAGTCGC
>JBDSUN010000354.1:0-4689 GCA_039927735.1 Acidimicrobiales bacterium
GCGGCCAGAGTCAGGACCGCCACCGCCAGACCCCCGAGGATGAGGGTCGACACCGCCACGACCCGGAAGAACCCCACGTCGCCCCCGTCGAGGCCGGTGAGCCGGATGAGGCTGGTGGCCGCCTCGGCGTCGGAGGGTCGGGTGACGAGCTGGCCGCTGCGCACCGCCGCTCCGATGAGCAGGGCGCCCCCCACCACCACCGACCCGGCTTGGAGGCCGAGCAGTCCGGTGGCGAAGCGGGACCCGCCCCGACGGCGACCGGGAAGCACCAGAACACAGCCCGTCACCGAAGCGGCGGCCACGGCGGCTACGGCCACCGTCGCCCAGGTGCTGGCGCCCGGATCGGCGGCCGGTCCCGACGTCAACCCGCGGTCGGCGCAGCCGGCGGCGAGCACGACGACCAGGTTGCCGGCCGCCGACGGCCCCCACCGGCGTCGGACCCCGCGACTCACGAGCAGGTGGGGCAGGTGCCGACGAGGTCGAGCCGGTGGGTCCGCACCTGGAACCCCGTGCGTTGCGCCACCCGGGCCAGGGCCGCCTAGAGCTCGTGCTCCACGGTGGCGGACACCTGGAAGTCGGTGACATCGCCGCACGACGAGCAGATCAGGTGGTGGTGGTGGTGGGTGAGGTCTTCGGCCAGCTCGTAGCGGGCGAACTCCACCGCCGACGTCACGACGCGGTGCACGACCCCGGCCCGCTCGAGCACGGCCAGGTTCCGGTAGGCAGAGCTCTGGGCCAGCCCCGGCTGGCGTTCCAGCAGCTGCGGGATGGTCAGGGGCTGGTCCAACGTGACCATCAGCTCCACCAGCGCCCGCCGCTGGCTGGTGTAGCGCTGGTCGTCGGCACCGAGCCGCTCGGCGGCGATGGCGTGGAGGTCGTCGCTCATCAGTGGTGGGGATGATCGTCGAGGATCAGGGTCCGCTCGCCGACCCGGAGCAGGTGTCCACCGTAGGCCTCCGCCAGGTTGGCCTCCGTGAGCACGTCGGCGGGCACGCCGCTGGCCACCACCCGACCGGCGAGGAGCAGGAGGTGGTCGGCGGCGGCGGCATCGCCGAGGTCGTGGGTGGACACGACCACCGCCCGTCCGGCGGCTCGTTCGGCCACGATGGCGTCGAGGATGTGCTGGCGGGAGACGAGGTCGAGGCCGGTGATCGGCTCGTCGAGCAGGAGGACGTCGGCGCCCTGGGCCAGGCCCTGGGCGACGAAGGCACGCTGGCGCTGGCCGCCCGACAGCTCCCGCAGCTGTCGGCGGGCGAGATCGGTGATGGCCAGCGCTTCGAGGGCGGCGTCGACGGCCTCCCGATCCTCGGCCCGCAGCCGGCGGAACGGCCCAGCGGTGGCGTAGCGCCCCATGGTGACGGTCTCCCGCACGGTGAGGGGCAGGTGCTCGTTGGCGTGGGTGGCCTGCAGCACGTAGGACACCCCGCCCCGGCGGCGCAGCGCCGGGATCTCGAGGTGCCCGGACTGAGGCGTCAGCAGGCCGGCGACGGCGTTCAGCACCGTCGACTTCCCGGCCCCGTTCGGGCCGATCAGGGCGGTGACGGCACCCTCGGGCACCGTAAAGGTGGCGGTGTCGAGCACGGTGCGGGCGGCGTAGCCCAGCACGAGGTCGGTAGCGGTGACAGCGGCGATTTGCGAATGATAACCAACATCCGTAAGTTGGTGACTATGAGAATCGTTCTCGTAGCGGCGGGGCTCGCCCTCGTCGCTGGCTGTGGCAACCCTGACCGTGGTGGCGCGGGCGACCGGCCGTCCGTGGTGGTGACCACCAACATCGTCGGCGACGTCGTGCGAAGCCTGGTCGGCGACGACGCAGCCGTCGAGGTGCTCATGCCGCCGAGCGCCGACCCCCACGACTTCGCCCCCTCCGCCCAGCAGGCCGCCGCCATGCGCGAGGCGGACGTGCTCGTCGTGAACGGCCTCGGCTTCGAAGAGGGCCTGCTCGACGCGATCGGGTCGGCCACTGACGACGGCGTCGCGGTGGTGACGGCCACCGACGCCATCGAGCCGCTCGATGACGACCCGCACCTGTTCACCGATCCAGCTCGCATGCGTGACGCGGCCGAGCTGATCGCCGACGAGCTGGTGGCGCAGATCCCCGAGCTCGACACTGACGCCTTCCAGAGCCGGGTGGATGCTTACCTGGCCGAGCTCGACGCCCTCGATGCCGAGGTGGAGGAACTGCTCGCCGGAATCCCGGCGGAGCGACGGGTCCTCGTCACCAACCACGAGGTGTTCGGGTACTTCGCCGACCGGTACGACTTCGAGGTGCTCGGCGCAGTCATCCCCGGCGGCTCCACCCTGGCCGAGCCGAGCGCCGCAGACCTGGCCGATCTGCTCACCTCCATCGACGAGCGAGAGGTGCCCGCCATCTTCGCCGACACCTCCTCGCCGGCCCGGCTCGCCGACGCCCTGGCGGCGGAGGGGAGCGACGTGGACGTGGTGGAGCTCTTCAGCGAGTCGCTCGGTGAGGAGGGTTCGGGCGGTGACACCTACCTCGACATGGTTCGCACCAACGCTGAGCGGATCGCGGCGGCCCTCGGGTGAACTGCTGAGATGACCTGATGGCGCACTGGCTGCTCGAGCCCTTCGAGCCGGAGTTCATGCAACGGGCCCTGGTGGCCGGGATGCTGGCCGTCGTGGCCTCGTCGGTCGTGGGCACCTGGGTGGTGCTGCGCAGCCTCAGCTTCCTCGGCGACGCGCTGGCCCACGGCGTGATCCCGGGGGTGGCCCTGGCGCTGCTGTGGGGGTTCGACCTGACGCTGGGTGCGCTGCTGACGGCTGGGGTGATGGTGGCGGGCATCAGCTTCGTGAACCGTCGGTCGCACCTCGCCGACGACACCGGGGTGGGGCTCCTGTTCGTGGGGATGCTGGCGCTGGGCGTCATCATCATCTCCAAGAGCCGATCGTTCACCCGGGACGTCCAGAGCCTCCTCTTCGGTGACGTCCTGGGGGTGACCTGGGCCGACGTGCGGGTGCAGGCGGTGGCCGCCGTGCTGGTCGTGCTCGGCAGCGTGCTCGGCTACCGGTACTTCCTGGCCCTGTCCTTCAACGAGGCCAAGGCTGGGAGCCTCGGCCTGCGACCCGACCTGGCTCACTTGGCCCTCCTAGGCCTGATCGCCGTTGCCATCGTGTCCTCGTTCCAGGCCGTCGGCACCCTCTTGGTGTTCGGGCTACTGGTCGGCCCGCCCGCCACGGCGGCTCTCCTGGTGCGGCGGGTCTGGCTCTGCATGCTCGTGGCGGTCGCCCTCGGCTGGGTGGCCGTGGCCGCCGGCCTGCTTTTCAGCTACCACCACGGCACCGCCGCCGGAGCCACGATGGCGGGCGTTTCGGTGGCCATGTTCTTCGTCGTGCTCGTCGGCCAGGAGCTGACCGCGATGCGGCGTCGTCGACTCGCTGGCCGGGGGAGCCTGCGCGTGCCAGCCTGAGCCCGACCAAGGACGAGGGGGGATGCGCGTGACGGAGATCGGTGGGCTCGTCGAGCCCGGGTTCGAGGGGGTGGCGGACGCGTTCCGCGCCAACTTCGACGAGCACGGCGAGGTGGGGGCGGGCACGGCGGTCTACGTCGGTGGCCGCAAGGTGGTGGACCTGTGGGGCGGGATCGCCGATCACAACGCCGGCACTCCCTACACCGAGGACAGCCTGCAGCTGGTGTTCTCCACCACCAAGGGCGCCACCGCGGCTTGCGCCAACCTCCTGGCCCAGCGGGGCGAGCTGGACGTCGACGCCCCCGTGGCGGAGTACTGGCCCGAGTTCAAGGCGGCCGGCAAGGCCGACATACCCGTTCGCTGGCTCCTGTGCCACAAGGCCGGCCTCCCGTACGTCGACGCCACGTTGACCCTCGACGAAGCGCTGGCTTGGGATCCGGTCATCCGCGCCCTCGAGGAGCAGGTGCCGGTCTGGGAGCCGGGCACGGCCCACGGCTATCACGCCACGACCTACGGGTGGTTGGTGGGCGAGGTCGTGCGTCGCATCTCGGGCAAGAGCCTCGGCACCTTCTTCCACGACGAGATCGCTGAGCCCCTCGACCTCGAGTTCTGGATCGGGTTGCCCGACGAGCAGCAGGCCAGGGTGGCCCCGTTGGTGCAGTGGGGCGACGGCTCGCTCGCGGCCGCCCAGGACCCGGCCATGGCCGAGCTGATCGCACAGTTCATGGGACCCGACACCATGCTCGGCAAGGCGCTGGGGGCGCCGTCGTTCGTCTTCAACACCGCCGAGGGCGGCTTCAACAACCCGGCCATCCGGGCCGCCGAGATCCCGGCCGCCAACGGCGTCACCAACGCCCGGTCGCTGGCCCGCTTCTATGCCGGCCTCACCGGCATGGTGGAGGGCGGGCCCGCCGAGCCGATCCTCGGCGCCGACCAGGTGGCCAAGGCCTCGGAGCTGCAGACCAGCGGCCCCGACCAGTGCCTGATGTTCGAGACCACCTTCGGCCTCGGGTTCTTCACCTCGTCGCTGTTCGCGCCCTACGGAGGGGCTCGATCCTTCGGCCACACCGGGGCCGGTGGTTCGGTCGGCTTCACCGACCCCGAGCACGGCATCGGCTTCGGCTACGTCATGAACAAGATGCTGCAGGGCCTCAACGGCGACCCCCGCTCGGGCGGGCTGATCCGAGCCGTCTACGACGCCATCGGCGTCACGCCCACCTACGTCTGACCGGTCGGTCCCGTCCGCGCCGAGCGCGGACGG
>JBDSUN010000355.1:0-5485 GCA_039927735.1 Acidimicrobiales bacterium
CCATCCCCGGTCCCCCGGCCCAGACGCTCGCCACGATGATCTTCGACGGCGTCCTCGAGCGTCACCCGGCCCTGAAGGTCGGTGTCATCGAGCAGGGCGCCATCTGGGTGCCGGGCTGGATGCGCCAGATGGAGTCGGCCTTCGACGCCTTCGTGAAGCACGAGCAGCGCCTGCAGGACCTGTCGCTGCGCCCCAGCGAGTTCGTGCGCCGCCAGGTCCGGGCCACGCCCTACCCCACCGAGGACGTCGGCTGGATCGCCGCGCAGGCTGGGGCCGAGGTGCCGCTCTTCTCCACCGACTACCCCCACGTCGAGGGCGGCCGCCGCCCCATGGAGCGCTTCGAGGCCAGCCTCGGCGACGCCTCCGAAGAGGTCCGCCAAGCCTTCTACTGCGACAACTTCATCGACCTCATGGGCACCGCCATCGACCGCGTCCCCCTCGCCGCCGCCAGCTGACACCGCCTCGCCTCTCAGGTGAGGCCGAGCTGGCCGAGGATGTCGCCGGAGTCGAAGTAGACGCGCTCGCAGACGATGCCCTCGCCACCGTCCTCGAAGACGAACAGGGCGCACATGCGACTGCGGAACGTGCCGCCCGTGGCCTCGACGCCGCGCAGCGGGCCCTCATGGGTGCCGAGCAGGTCGAGCTCGACCACCACTGCGTCGTCGGTGGAGCGCATCGACACCAGCTCGTTGCGCTGGTCGGGGAACGGCGTGCGGCTCAGCTCGAAGTAGCGGCGCACCTCGTCCTCACCGTCGAACACCTGGCCCGTCGCCATCAGCTCGTAGCGGGGGTGGGCGAAGGTCCCCAGCACGGTGTCGAAGTCGTGCTCGTTCTCCGCCTCCATGTGCAGCCGGACCACGGCTTCGCGTCGAGCTCGGAGGTCGTCGCTGGTCATGCCGGCAGTCTGGCCTGCGACGCAGACGGCGGCGTCACCGTTCGTCGTTGCTCCACCCCGCGAGCTCACCACGCCTTCGGCGCGTCGCTAGTCCGGGGAGGCGAAGTAGGCCTCGGTGAGCCACTCGCAGAGCTGCTCGTCGACCTCGTCGGGCTCCCGTACGTTCACGACGTGGTAGCGGCTGCGGCCCGCATCGATGACCTTGCGGGCGATGCGAGCGCTCTGGATGGTCCGGGTCAGGGTGAAGGACACCGCCACCCACTTGGTCATGGGGCGCAGCTGGGCGAAGGAGCGGGATCGCTTCAGGAAGATGCCCACCGACACCGGCTCGACGTGAACGTCGCCGACCGTGGAGAGATGCGCCATGACCGCCTCGTAGACGGGTCGCTCGAAGGGTGGCCCGGTGGAGAAGTACTCCTCCACCGACATCGCCGGCGCGCACTCGTGGCCCTGGCGAGTGCGGCCGAACTGCCGGCCGCACTCGGGACACACCCATCTCGGCACCGGCGGAGTCTGCCGCAGCCTCGCTAGCCTCCGGCGCGATGACCGCCGACGTGCTGCGTGCCCTTGCGGCGGAGCTGCCCGACGGCGCGCTGGTCACCGATCCCGACGTGGTCGAGGGGTACCGGCACGACCGGGCCGCCACCGTGCGCCCGGGCAGGCCGCTGGCCCTCGTCCGGGCCACCAGCACCGCCGACGTCCAGGCCACCCTGCGCATCGCCAGCGCCCACTCCATCCCGGTCGTGCCCCGGGGCGCAGGGACGGGCCTGTCGGGCGGCTCGTCCGCCATCGACGGCGCCCTCACCCTGTCGACCGAGCGCCTGCGGGCCATCAGGGTGGATCCGGCCGCCATGGTGGCGGTGGTGCAGCCCGGTCTGCTCAACGCCGAGGTGAAGGCGGCCGCCCGGGAGCACGGGCTCTGGTACCCGCCCGACCCGTCCTCGTTCGAGATCTGCTCCATCGGCGGCAACCTGGCCACCAACGCCGGGGGGCTGTGCTGCGTCAAGTACGGCGTGACCACCGACTACGTGCTCGGCCTGGAGGTGGTGCTGGCCGACGGGCGAGCCGTCCGCCTCGGCGGCTCCACCATCAAGGACGTGGCCGGCTACGACCTCAAGCGGCTGTTCATCGGCTCCGAGGGAACCCTCGGCATCATCACCGAGGCCACCCTCGGCCTCCGGCCGCTGCCGCCGCCGGCGACGACCATCATCGGGACCTTCGATGACGTGGTGGCCGCCGGCCAAGCCGTCGCCGCAGTGGTGACGGGGGTCCGACCCGCTGCCCTCGAGCTGATGGACGCCGCTGCGGTAGCGGCGGTGGAGGCGGTCCGCCCGATGGGGCTGGACCCGTCCATCGGCGCCCTGCTGCTGGCCCAGGTCGACGGCTCCCCTGACGAAGCCGCTGCGGTGGTCGGCTGCTTCGAGGCGGCCGGGGCCACCTACGTCGCGAGCTCCGATGACCCCGACGAGGGCGAGCTCCTGATGGGTGCTCGCCGGATGGCCATCCCCTGCGTAGAGCGGCTCGGCACCGTGCTCATCGAGGACATCAGCGTGCCCATCCCCCGCATCCCCGATCTCGTGGCGGCCGTCGTCGCCATCGCCGAGCGCCACGACACGGCCATCCCCGTGATCGGCCACGCCTGCGACGGCAACCTCCACCCGCTCGTCACCTTCGACGCCACCGATCCCGAGGCCACCACCCGCGCCGAGGCCGCCTTCGACGAGGTGATGACGGCCGCCCTGACCCTGGGCGGGACGGTCACCGGCGAGCACGGCATCGGCACCCTCAAGGCCCGCCACCTCGTCCAACAGCTCGGCCCGGACGTGATGGAGATGACCCGTGCCGTGAAGCACGCCCTCGACCCCCACGGCATCCTCAACCCAGGCAAGTGGGTCTGACCCCCCACACCCGGATCTGTGTCTAGGTTGCGGCTGTGGTCGATGCCTCTACCGGTACGAGCAGCGGGTGCAGCACGACGGTTCCCTCGCCGTAACGCGCGTCGAGGTCGGCCTGCTGGGCCGGATCGGCGAGGAGCACGAAGATCTCTGCTCGGCCCGCGAGCTCGTCCAACCCCCTCGTCGTAGCGCTGACCTCGGTACTCACCTGCTCGAGGATCTCGAGCAGCTCGGCCTTGGGCCGACCTCCTTCGATCACGCAGATCGGGCCGCCCCAGACGGCGCTGATCTCGGCCTCGTGCTGGGCGCGATTTGCGACCACGCGCACGTTCGTCACCTTCAGCTCGGGGTCCTCAGAGCTCGACGGGTCGCTCCAGACTGCGCTCCGGTCCGGCATGGCATCCAGCAACGGCCCGAGCGCACTGAAGTTCTCGAAGGCCAGCTTGGACTCGTCGACCGTGGATGCCCACCCCCCGGGCGGCTCGGGGCAGGGAGAGCGGAAGTCCGGCTCCTGCGGGAAGGGGGCCGGCGCCGGTCCCAGTGCGGCGGTCAGGGCACGGGCATCGACGAGAGAGAGCCGGCCCCCGGCCGCCACCACGTCGATCTCGAAATCACCCCACGAGGTGCTGCCGTACTGCTCTTCGCCCTCGACCGCGTCCCAATCCCACCCATCGATCGGCACGCCCTCGCAGTGCGGGGCCGCCGACTGCTCGAAGGTGCCGGTGCAGACGTGGGCCGGGCTCCCGGGCTCCTCCAGCACGGTGACGTGACCTCGGTGCACCACCGGTGCATCCGCGCCGACGGTGCTCGACGTCCCCTCGGGCGTGCGCACCTCCCCGCTCGCGTCGCCACAGGCTGCCAGCAGCAGCACTGCGATCAGGATCACCGAGCGCGACGAGGTGGTGCTGTTCACCTCGCCATCATCGTCTCGTCCTTCCTCTCGCACCAGGATCCTGTGTCGGGAACCTCACGCTGGGGCGGCGAGGGCCTCGAGCATGGTGGGGGTGTCGATGGCGAAGTGGGCGGTGGAGGCGAGACCGTCGGTGAGGGTCCAGCGGTGGACCTCGGCGCAGTCGAAGGGGGCGCCGGTGGCGACGACCGTGCCCCTCGTGTGGCCCATCTGGAGGACCTCGTCGCCGGCCTGGAAGATGGCGTCGGTGGTCACGACCGAGTCGATGGTGGAGGTGAGGGTGAGGCCGAAGCTGGCGAAGCCGTCGTGGCCGACGTGGCGGCCACCCCACGGGAGGGCCGGGTCCTGGGTGACGACGATGTCGGGGTGCAGGAGCAGGAAGAGGCGGTCGAAGGCCCGCTCCGCCATGGCGTCGTAGATGGCGCGGATCACGTCGACGTCGGACATCCGAGCAACATAGGTGACGCCGCTCAGTCGTAGGTGGCCTCGACCCGCCAGCGACCCGACTCGAGGGTGAGGAGGCGGGCCTGACCATCGGCGGTCACCAGCTGGAGGCGGGCTCGGCGCCGGCGCCGAGCGCTGTCCCACCAGCGCTCCTCCAACGGCCAGGGGCCGGCCCAGGCGTGGACCTCCGACCATGGCGCCCCGTCGACCGACAGTCGTACGGGCGGGGCGGACAGGGCGCCCCGGCCGCTGACCCGCACCGGCTCCCCCGCCGTGTCGACCACCTCAGCGGCGGTCGGCTCACCGTGGACCCAGGCGGGCGACGGGGTGGGCAGGCGGCCGGGCCACGCACCGGCGACCCGGTCACGGTGGGCGCCGGGGCGTTCGACGGTGAGGTCGACGGCCTCCGCCTCCACGAGCGCGATCTGGGTGGCCGGGTCACGGCTGCCCCGCCACTCCGGCACCGCCACCGAGCCCACGCCGAGGAGGCCCTGGACGCGGGCGACGGCCCGGCTGGCCCGGTCGACGGTGGCGGCGTCGCTGCCCCAGAAGCCGAGCTGCCGACCCCCGGCGGGCACGATCTCGTCGGGCATGAGCCACAGGCGGCTGATGCCGGCTGTGGGACGGTGTCGGGCGGGACCACCGATCCAGCCGTCGAGCTGCCAGCGGAGCCGGTCGGCGATGGCGGCAGCGGTGAGGGTGCCCTCGGCCCGCCACACCCGCTCGAGGTGCTCGCCGTGCTCGGTCTCGGCACCGATCACCACCCGGGTGCAGGCCGAGCCGCGCGCCCACAGCCGGTCGTGCAGCTCTTCGGCCAGGCCTCGGGCCAGGAAGGCGGCCGGAGCGACGGTGTCCGCCGGGGGGTCCAGCTCCACGCTGACGGTGAGGTCGGCCGGCGGTGGCGCCAGGGCCGGCGGACGCTCGTCGAGACCGCCGGCCAACCGCCATGCGGCCAGGCCGTCGGATCCGAAGCGGGCGAGGACGTGGCGCTCGGGCAGTGCCGCCAGCACCCCGAGCGTGCGCAGCCCGAGGCGGCCGAGCACGTCGACCAGCTCGGGCCGGTCGAGGGTGGCCATGGGGAGCGGGGCCAGGAACCCGGGGGTGCCACCGGGCGGGACGACCCGCACGGGCTGGGCGGTCTCGGCGGCCAGGGTGGCGGCGAAGATCCCGTCCGCGATCCCCACGGACACCTGGCCCCGCTCGCCAAGCGCCTCTGCCACGACGGCATGGGCTCGGGCGGCCAGCGCCTCGTCGCCCCCGAAGAAGCGTGACGGACCCCGGGTGGGGAAGGCCACCAGGCCAGGCCGGACGATCTCGACGCGCGGCGTGATCCCGTCGAGC
>JBDSUN010000356.1:0-4350 GCA_039927735.1 Acidimicrobiales bacterium
CACCATCTTCGACACCGTGTTCAAGGAGGGCGCCTACCAGCTCCGGCCCGACGCCTCCCGGGGCGGCTCCCAAGCCCTCGATCTGCAACCGTCACAGGGTGGGTTCGTAGAGTTCACCCTTGACGAAGCCGGGCTTTACCCGATCGTCACCCACAAGTTCGCCAACGTCGGCAAAGGCGCCATCGGCCTGTTCCAGGCCGGTGAGGTCGCAGCCGCACCCGAAGGCGGGCACTAAGCCGTGCTGCCGATAGCGCGGGGATCCGTTTGTGTGTTCCTCCCCGAGGTTCGCGTCCCGGCTGTGCCACCGCTGAGACCCTGACCTGCGTGACGCTGCGTGGCTACTCCACTTCTAGCGTCAGGCGGTAGACGGTCGTCTCGCGCTCGACGAAACCGGCCTTGAGGTAGAGGTGGTTGGCAGCCTCGCGGCTCGGGCGGCTGGTGAGGTCTACCGTCTTGGCGCCGAGCTCGGCGGCGCGGGTGACCATGGCGTCGAGGAGCAGACGACCGATGCCCTGGTTGTTCCTGGCCTCGTCGACGATGACGTCTTCCACCCAGGAGCGCACCGCAGTGGGGATGGGGAAGGCGGCAAGGGTGGCCACGCCCACGACCGTGCCCTCGTCGTCCCGGGCGAGGAACTGCGTGACCGAGTCGTGGCCGAGCATGCCGCGCACCGCTGCGAGATCGGGTGCGGGGTTGGAGCGGGACAGCTGCGGAACGAGGTGCAGCAGGGCGGCGTGGAGCGCCTCGGCGTCCTCGCCGGTGGCGATGGTGATGCTGACGGCCACGGCGCTCAGCTGGGGTCGGGGACGGGCTGGGGTGGAGGTGGGCCGACGTAGCGGGCCGACGGTCGGATGATCCGGTTGTCGGCCGCCTGCTCCAGGATGTTGGCGCACCACCCGATCACCCGACTCGAGGCGAACGTCGGTGTGAACAGCTCCGACGGCAAGCCGCAGTGGTCCATCACCACCCCGGCGTAGAACTCCACGTTGGCGTAGAGGTCCCGCCCGGGCTTCAGCTCTGCGAGCACCTCGACGACCGTCTGCTCGACGACCTTGGCGAAGTCGATCTTGTCGGCGTGGATGCGCTCTGCCACGCCCCGCAGGAACGTCGAGCGGGGGTCGTCGGTCTTGTAGACCCGATGCCCAAAGCCCATGATCTTCTCGCCCCGGGCCACGTGGTCGAGCAGGTACGGACGGGCGTTGTCCGCAGTGCCGATCGCCTCCAGCAGGGCCAGCGCTCGTGACGGGGCCCCGCCGTGCAACGGGCCCGACAGCGCCCCCATCCCGCCGACCACCGCGGCGGCCACGTCGGCGCCGGAGGAGGTGATCACGCGGGCGGTGAAGGTGGAGGCGTTGAAGCCGTGGTCGATGGTGGTCGTCTGGTACTGCTCGACGGCCCGGCCCTTGTCGTGGTCGAACTCCTCCCCCGTCAGCATCCAGAGGTAGTTGGCTCCGTAGCCGAGGTCCTGCCGGGGCTCGATGACCGCGAGGCCGTGCTGCAGGCGGTAGATCGCCATGATCAGCGACGGCATCACGGCGCACATCTGCAGGGCGTTGCGCCGGCGCTCGGCGGCGGCGATGTCGAGGGTGGGCTGGTAGCCCTCGGCAGCACCGACCATGGACATGGCCGACCGCACGCCCTCCATCACCGACTGGCTGGAGGCGGCGATGGCGGGCAGGAGCGGCGCCACCGAGGCCGGCACCACCCGGAGGGGCTTCACCTCGGCCGCGAAGACCTCCCGTTCCGAGGCGGACGGGAGGTGACCGTCGATGAGCAGCTGCCACACGTCCTCGAGGGGCAGGCGGTCCGCCAGCTCCACGGCGTTGTACTGGCGGTAGTGGTAGAAGCCCTCGAGGCCGCGCACGTCGCCGACCTCGGTCTCCGCCACGATCACCCCTTCGAGCCCGGGCGGGGCCTCCAGCGCGGAGGGGTGGACGACGGGCTGGACCTGAGCGAAGGCCATCAGCGACCGGAGGGACACCACGCCGACCAGCGCGCCGTCCTCGACCACCGGGAGGTGGCGGTAGCCCTTCTCGGCGAACCCGGCGAAGGCCTCCTGCACCGAGAGGTCCGGCGCCGCGCAGTCGACCGGCTGGGTCATCCACTCGCTGACCTTGGTGTCCGAGCCGGCGGCACCGGTGGCGTTGAAGCGGACCAGGTCGCGCTCGGTGAGGATCCCGATGGGGCGCTGGCCGTCGATGATGACGACGGATCCCTTCTTGTGCTCTGACATCCGCTGCGACACCTCCGCGATCGTCTCGGAGGGCTGGGCCGTGACCGCCGGGGAGCTCATCACCTCGGCGACCGTGCGGATGGTGCTCGTCGCGGACATGGGCCGGATCCTACCGACCTCCCCGGCTCCGCGAACGGGGCAGCCGCGCGGATCAGACAACGTTCATGTGCTCGCGACGCGATGCTCACCTCGACGTGCGACCCGCGTCATGCCCGGGCGCGACGCTCGATCCCGTGAACCCGCTCACCACGTTCGTACGGTCGCTCGGCAACGATCGAGCCCTCGCCAACGCCCAGGCCGCCCTCGACGCGACATCCCGCGAGGACTGGCTGGTGCAGGGGCTGACCGGTCGCCTGGCCCACAGCGCAACGGCGCCGCCCGTCGCCGCGCACGCCACCCGCCGCACCGGGTGACGGTGTGGCGCGTCAGCCGGTGCGGCGCTTGAGGTAGGTGCCCCCGATCCCGATGGCGGCCAGCGCCGCGAGACCGGACCCGATGATCCACGGTGCGGCGGAGGTGTTGCCGTCGTCGCGCTCCTGAGCCTCCAACGTGGTGCCGGGGAGGTCGCGACCGGTGGTGGAGGTGGCCGGCGCCTCCGTGGTCGCCGTCGAGGTGGTGGTGGCGGTCGACCCCGCCACCGCTTCCCCCGGATCCAGGTCGACGTGAGCGCCTGCCGGGGCGGCCATGACCAGGATCGCTACGGCGGAGACGAGGGTCAGAGCGGCGAGTCGGCGGAGCATGTCGAGGTGGTCGTTCGAGCGGTGCGCCCGGTTCCCGACGGTACGGTGGAGCGATGGACCACGTCCGTTGGACGACTCGTCCCACCCTACGCCAGCCGGTCGTGCTGGCCGCCTTCGAGGGTTGGAACGATGCAGGTGACGCCGCCACCACTGCGGCCCGCTACCTCGTGGATCGATGGGACCTCGACCTCGTGGCGGATGTCGACCCGGAGGAGTTCTACGACTTCACCTCCACCCGCCCGGAGGTGCACCTCGACGACGACGACCTGCGCGAGATCATCTGGCCGGCCACCGAGATCCACGCCGGCACCATTCCCGGTGGCGACCAGGACGTGCTCCTCATCGTGGGCACGGAGCCGCAGCTGCGGTGGCGCACCTACTGCGAGCAGCTCACCGCCGTGGCGCAGGACCACCGCGCCCGGCTGTGCGTCACCCTGGGGGCACTCCTCGCCGAGGTGCCCCACACCCGCCCCACCCCCATCGTCGGCACCGCCTACGAGCCCGAGGTGGTGGCCGGCCTCGAGCTGCAGCCATCCCGCTACGAGGGACCCACCGGCATCGTCGGCGTCCTCCACGACGCCTGGCGACGCCACGGACTCCGCTCGGCATCGCTCTGGGCCACGGTCCCTGCCTACGTGCCCGGTGCGCCCTCCCCGAAGGCCGCGCTCGCGCTCGTGGAGCGGGCCTCGGCACTGCTGCAGACCTGGGTGCCCACCACCGACCTCGAGATCGCCTCGGCGGCCTACGAGCGCCAGGTGAGCGAGCTCGTCGACGCCGATGAGGAGACCGCCACCTACGTGGCCTCCCTCGAGGAGCGTCACGACGTCGACCCCGGCACCATCCCCTCCGCTGACGACATCGCCGAAGAGGTGGAGCGCTTCCTGCGGGAGCAGTAGGCCTCAGGTCACTCCGACGGGTGCCACGGTTGAGGGCGGGGTGGGTCGAAGAGCACGGGCACGGCTTCGCCTCGAATGGCGGCGAAGGCGTGGGCGCCCCACTGCGAGAGCCCGACGGTCATGTCCGGGAGGGCGTCCTCGGCGAACCAGCCGACGTCGCTCGTCTCCAGCGGGTGGGCGGTCAGGTCCCCGCCGGTCGCCCGGCAGAGGAACACCGTCGAGTACAGCGGGATGCGGGTCATGCCCATCCGCATGCCGTCGAGCACGGCGATCACACCCTCGGGCTCGCAGCGGATGCCCGTCTCCTCCAGCACCTCCTTCACGGCCACCTCCGCCGGCGAGTAGCCGACGTCGGCCCACCCGGTGGGGTACAGCCACACACCGGAGTCGGCGCGCTGCACGAGCAGGATGCGCCCCTCTGCGTCGTAGACGACGGCGCCGATGGCGGACTTCGGCGTGACGTAGCCGGCCACTCCTTCGC
>JBDSUN010000357.1:0-7389 GCA_039927735.1 Acidimicrobiales bacterium
GTGTGTGAACCGCAGGCGTCAGTCGTCTGGCCGCTGCGTGAACGGCTCCATTACGGTGGTCAGACCGCCACGCAAGGCCAGCAACGAGGAGACGGGTGCGATGCAGGGAGTGATCAAGTCGTACGACCCAGGATCGGGCGACGGCGTGGTGCTCTGCGACACGGACTTCAAGGAGTACGACCTGGCCCCCGACGCCCTCGTGGGCTCGGTGTTCCGGATGCTCCGCCAGGGTCAACGGGTGATCTTCGACGTCGACGACGCCACCCGAGCCACCCGGCTCCGTCTCGGCTCCGAGGTGGACATGGGAACCCCCGGCTTCGGCGGGATCCCCGACATCCCTGTGCAGACCGACTGATCTCCATCCCCCGCCGCGAGGAGAAGGACGTGCCTGGAACCACGAGCAACCAGAAGCTGAAGGACTGGGTCGTGCACTGGGCGGGTGTGCTGCAGCCGGACACCATCGAGTGGTGTGACGGCTCCCAGCAGGAGTGGGATCGCCTGGCTGCGCGGCTCGTGGAGGGCGGTACGTTCACACGACTCGACGACACCAAGCGCCCCAACAGCTTCCTCGCCCTTTCCGATCCGGGCGACGTCGCCCGGGTGGAGGACCGCACCTTCATCAACGCCGAGCGCGAGGTGGACGCCGGTCCCACCAACAACTGGCGTCCGCCGGCGGAGATGAAGGACGAGCTGCTCGAGCTCTACGGCGGGGCCATGCGCGGCCGCACCATGTACGTGGTGCCGTTCTCGATGGGCCCGCTCGGCTCCCCCATCGCCCACGTCGGCGTGCAGCTGTCCGACTCGGCCTACGTCGCAGTCAACATGCGGATCATGACCCGGATGGGCCAGCCCGTCCTCGACGTGCTCGGCGACGACGGCGAGTTCGTCCCCTGCGTCCACTCGGTCGGGTACCCGCTCGTGCTGGCCGATGGCTCCCCCCGCCCCGATGTGCCGTGGCCGTGCGACGCCGAGAACAAGTACATCAGCCACTTCCCGGAGACGCGGGAGATCTGGAGCTACGGCTCTGGCTACGGCGGCAACGCCCTGCTCGGCAAGAAGTGCTTCGCCTTGCGGATCGCATCCACCATGGCCCGTGACGACGGTTGGCTGGCCGAGCACATGCTCGTGCTGAGCCTCACCAGCCCCGCCGGGGAGAAGACCTATGTGGCGGCCGCCTTCCCGTCGGCCTGCGGCAAGACGAACATGGCCATGATGATCCCGAGCCTCCCGGACTGGAAGGTCGAGACCATCGGCGACGACATCGCCTGGATGAAGTTCGGCGACGACGGCCGCCTCTACGCCATCAACCCCGAGGCGGGCTTCTTCGGCGTGGCCCCCGGCACCGGCGAGGACACCAACCCGAACGCGGTGCGCTCCTTCGAGGCCAACTCCATCTTCACCAACGTGGCCGCCACCGACGACGGCGACATCTGGTGGGAGGGCCTGTCGGCCCCGCCCGAGCACCTGACGGACTGGAAGGGCAACGACTGGACCCCCGACGCCGATGCGCCGGCCGCCCACCCCAACGCCCGCTTCACCGCTCCTGCGTCCCAGTGCCCGTCCATCGCCCCGGAGTGGGAGGACCCGAAGGGCGTGCCGATCTCGGCCATCCTCTTCGGCGGTCGCCGGGCCACCAACGTCCCGCTCGTCACCGAGAGCTACGACTGGGACCAGGGCGTGTTCCTCGGCTCGATCATGAGCTCCGAGACCACCGCCGCCCAGGCCGGGGCGGTCGGCAAGCTGCGCTTCGACCCCTTCGCCATGCTGCCCTTCTGTGGGTACAACATGGGCGACTACTTCCAGCACTGGCTGGAGATCGGTCAGCGCGAAGGCGCCCAGCTCCCCCGCCTCTACTGGGTCAACTGGTTCCGCAAGGGCGACGACGGCAAGTTCCTCTGGCCCGGCTTCGGCGAGAACAGCCGGGTGCTGAAGTGGGTCGTCGAGCGGGTGGCCGGTGGCGGCGAGGCCGTCGACACCCCCATCGGACGGGTCCCAGCCCCGGGTGCCATCGACACGAGCGGCCTCGACCTCGCCGACACCGTCATGGACGAGCTGGTCGACGTCGACGCCGAGTCTTGGCGGGCCGAGCTCCCGCAGCTCGAGGAGCACTACGCCAGCATCGGCGCCACCCTCCCCGCCGCCCTCAAGGACGAGCTCGAAGAGCTCGAGAAGCGCCTCGCCCAGTAGCTGTCAGCGAGCGTAGACGGCTCGGACGATGCTCTCGATGTCCGGTTCCTCCACCGTGAGGTCGCGCACCTCGGCCTGGGCGGTGACCCGGGCCAGGAGGGCCGACGCCGTCACGTCGGCGCGACGGAAGCGCAGCCACTGGCGCGGGCCTTCCACCCGGGTGACCTGGGCGCCGTCGACGGTCAGCGGCGGGCCTGGCTCCACGAGATCCACCACCAGGGTGCGCTCGGTGCCGTAGCGGGCGATGATGCCCGCGACGGTGCCGTCTTCGATGAGGCGGCCGTGGTCGATGATGAGCAGGCGCTCGCAGAGCCGCTCGACATCGGTGAGGTCGTGGGTGGTGAGCAGGACGGTGGTGCCCTGCTCCCGGTTGAGGGCCACGAGGAACTCCCGCACCGCCTCCTTGCTGATGACGTCGAGGCCGATGGTGGGTTCGTCGAGCAGCAGCAGGGTGGGGTCGTGGAGGAGCGCGGCGGTGAGCTCGCCCCGCATGCGCTGGCCGAGCGAAAGCTGCCGGACGGGCACGTCGAGCAGCGGACCCAGCTCGAGTCCGTCGGCGAAGACTCGCAGGTTGGCGGCGTGCCGCTGGGCAGGCACTCGATAGACGTGGCGCAGCAGGTCGAAGCTGTCCCGGAGGGGCAGGTCCCACCAGAGCTGCGAGCGTTGCCCGAACACCACCCCGATGCGCTTGGCCAGCTCGGTGCGCGCCCGACTCGGCTCCAGCCCGTCGACCCGCACGTAGCCGGCGCTGGGCACCAGGATCCCCGTGAGCATCTTGACGGTGGTGGACTTCCCGGCCCCGTTCGGGCCGATGTAGCCGACCATGGCCCCTCGCTCGATCTGGAGGTCGATGCCGGCGACGGCCTCCACCTCCTCGCGCCGGCGCCGCACCCGGCCGGCCTTGCGCAGCACCGAGAACGACTTGGCCAGGCCGACGACGTCAATGATCGGATCGGCGGTCACGGTCAGCTCCCCGTGCTTCGGTGGTGGCGGATGGCGAGGGTCCAGACCGCCCGCGCCACCAGCACGGAGGCGAGGGCGACGAGCGGCGTGGCCCAGGCGACCACGCCCGGCAGGCCGAGCGGCTGATGGCGGCCGAGCAGGCGAGCGGCCGGGAGGTAGGCGACGAAGGCCAGGGGCAGGAGGTAGGTCAGGATCCGACGCAGCCAGGTGCCCAGCAGGTCGATCGGGTAGGTCGTGGCCAGCCCACCGCCGTAGGTGAAGGCGTTGGCCACCTCCTGGCTCTCCACCGTCCAGAACGAGATGGACGAGGTCACCACCCACACCGACCCGAAGATCAGGGTGCCGCTGAGCACGGAGACGACGACCAGCGCCGCCCGCTCGACGTTCCAGTCGATCGGGGCGAGGAGCAGGGCGCCGATCAGCACCACCATGGGCTGCAGCACCCGACCGAGGCGACGGAGCGCGAACTCGGTGGCGGACAGGTGGACGAGCGCCGAGAGCGGGCGCAGCAGGAAGAGATCGAACGAGCCGGCCTTGATGTGGCGCGACGCCGTCTCCACCTGGCTGATGGTGATGTCGGCCAGGCCGAAGGCCACCCCGCTGATGCCGAACAGGAGCGCCACCTCGATCCCGGACCAGCCCGCCAGCGTGTCGACCTGGCTGAAGATCACCGCCACCACGGCGAGGTCCAGGCAGGCGATCACCGTCTGGCTCAGCAGGAAGAGGAAGAAGGAGGTGCGGTACTGCCAGTCGGCTCGGATGCGGGCCCCGACGAGATGGCGCCACACGCCGAGGGTGGCCATCGCTTCAGCCACCCTGCACCACCACCCGGCGCACTGCGCGGGCCATCGCGCAGCGGCCGGCGACGACGAGGGTTGCCATCCAGCCAGCCTGCAGGGCGTAGACGCCGAGCAGCCCGATCCCGTCGTAGCGTCCGAGCCAGACCTCCACCGGGAGCTGCAGCATGGCTGCGAAGGGCAAGGCGCGCGCGATCGCCTCCAGCCAGCCGGGGAAGAACACCAGCGGCACGAAGGCCCCCGACAGGAACTGCGCCGCCAGCCAGCCGAGCTGGTTGGCTCCCCGGACGTCGAGGAGCCAGAAGGCGGTGAGCTGCAGCAGGTAGCGCCACCCGAAGGCCACCCCGACCGCCAGCACCACGCTGAGGACGAAGGCGACTGCGCCCTGCACTGAGGGCAGGCGCAGGTCGAACACGAGGGCCCCGGCGAGGAACGGCGGGATGCCGCGGAAGATGGCGTAGTAGCCGGCCTTGCCGTAGCTGACACCGGCCCACCAGGCCTGGTGGTCGTAGGGGCGCTGCAGCTCGACGATCACGTCACCGGTGCTGATGCGGTCAGCGATCTCGGTGTCGTTGAACATGCCCAGCACCATGAGCATCCCTTGGGCCACGAAGGTGAAGGTGACCACGTCGACGGCATCGAACCCTCCGACCTCCGGGCGCTGCTCGTAGACGGCCAGCAGCACGTAGGCGAGCAGGAACCCGAACACGGTGTTGGTGAAGATGCCGGCGACGGTGGCGCTGCGATAGACGCTGATGCGCGCGTAGGTGCGCCGAGCCACCTCGACGTAGAGCCTCGCCTGCACCGTGCCACCTCCCCGGATCTCGTCGCTGGCCGACTGGCTACCATTGCGCCCGTCCCCAGCACCAGGAGGCCCGATGGCCGTCAGCGCGTACATCCTGATCCAGACCGAGGTGGGCAAGGCCGCCCAGGTGGCCCAGGAGGTCGACGGCATCGACGGCGTGGTGTCGGCCGAGGACGTCACCGGGCCCTATGACGTGATCGCCCGGGCGGAGGCCACCACCGTCGACGAGCTGGGCAAGATGGTGGTGAGCCGGGTGCAGATGATCGACGGCATCACCCGCACCCTCACGTGCCCCGTGGTGCACCTCTAGTCACCAAGGCCAGCTGGTAGGTGGTGAGCCCGAAGATGGCCACGCCGTTGGGGATGTGCCAGGCCGCCGCCGAGAGCGTCTCCCGGCCGACGTAGCCCAGCCCCACTTGGGCGAAGGCCATGGCCAGCAGAGCCACGGCCACGAAGAACACCACCGCCTCGCAGCGCCGGACCAGGGCCAGCACGACGCCCACGACCGTGAGCGCGAACGACACGTTGCCGAGGATCCCGTGCACGGAGATGCTCGATCCCTCGAAGAGGTGCTGGCCCGCGAGGGCGGCCTGCGCGAGCACGAGGACAGGCATCACGTAGACGTAGACCCGGTGGGCGGTGGCGGTGGTGTCGGTCATGCGGCTCCAGCCGGGTCAGGGAACGGGGACAGGTGAGATGGTGATGGCTCGCAGTGCCAGGCCCATGAGGAACAGGCCGCCGAGGCCGTAGAGCAGGTGGAGGTGGGGCTGCAGCTGCTGGCGGTAGCTGTAGACGATGCCCACCGCGATGATGGCCACGAAGCCGTAGAAGGCGTGGAACTGGGCCACCTCGTAGTCCTGCAGCGCCACGAGGGCGACCCCGAGCGAGACCTCCACGAAGATGGTCAGCTCGGCCACCAGGGTGGCCCGCCAGAGCGCCGCCGTCCGGAACCGCTCCTGGTAGTGCGCAGCGAGGGCCCACAGGCCGACGATGGCGTTGGCGCCGACGACGACCCAGGCGAAGTCGGCATGCGCCTGGCGCAGCGTCACGGGCGCGTGGTCAGGCGGAGCCACCCGCCACCGTGTAGCTCCAGAGCTCGGAGGAGACGCCCACCGGCTTGGGAGCGGCCTCACCGTCGGCGGCCGGCTTGGCCTCGCTTTGGTGGCCGGCCCCAAAGGCCGGGCTGCTCACCCAGGCGTTGAAGGCGTCCTCGTCCCGCCAGCGGGTCACGACCAGCCAGGTGGTGCGGTCGTCGACCGGCTTGAGCAGCTCGAAGCCCTCGAAGCCGTCCTGGCCGTCGACGGCTCCGGCCCGCTTGGCGAAGCGCTGGGCCAGCTCGTCGCCACTGTCGGCGGCGACGGTGATGGCGTTGATCTTGATGACTTGCGGCATCCGACGAGCCTCTCGTGTGAGGCGGCGTCGGCGCCAGTCTGCTGGACTGGCCCTGATGGTCGACCTCGTGATCCGCAATGCCCAGCTCGTCGATGGATCCGGGACGCCGTCCCGCCCTGCAGACATCGTGGTCGACGACGGACGGATCACCGAGGTGACTAGGCCCGCCGAGGCCTCGACGACCTCGGCGAGGCAGGTGCTGGACGCCGACGGTCGCCTCGTCACCCCGGGCTGGGTTGACGTCCACACGCACTACGACGCCCAGGTGACCTGGGATCCGTGGGTGACCCCGAGCTCGTGGCACGGAGTGACCACCGTGGTGATGGGCAACTGCGGGGTGGGGTTCGCGCCCGCCACCGCCGACCGCCACGAGTGGCTGATCGAGCTGATGGAGGGAGTCGAGGACATCCCGGGCTCGGCCATGACCGAGGGCATCACGTGGGACTGGACGTCGTTTCCGGAGTACCTCGACGCCGTCGAGGGGTCGGCCCGGGTGCTGGACGTCGGCGCCCAGATCGCCCACGGGCCCCTGCGTGCCTTCGTGATGGGCGAACGGGGGGCCGCCAACGAGCCGGCCACCGAGGCTGACCGCACGGCCATGGCTCACCTGGTGGAGGAGGCGTTGGGGGCCGGCGCGCTGGGGTTCTCCACCAGCCGCACGCCGCTGCACCGCTCCAAGGACGGCGAGCTGGTGCCCGGCACCAGCGCGGCGGCGGAGGAGCTGCTCAGCATCGGTGACGCACTGCGACGAGCCGGGCACGGCGTCTTCCAGTTCGCCCCTGACCACGCTCGGGTGCCGCTGGAGGAGTGGCCGTGGATGGAGGAGCTGGCCCGCCGGTCGGGCCGCACCGTGAGCGTCAACCTCAACCAGCCCGACCAGGATCCGGAGGTCTGGCGAGAGGTGCTCCGACTGCTCGAGGGCGCCGACGCCGACGGGCTCTCCATCGTCGCCCAGGTGGCCGGGCGCTCCATCGGCATCCTGTACTGCCTCCACGGCAGCGTCCATCCGCTCCTGTTTCACCCCGCCTACGCCGAGGTGGCCCACCTCCCGATGCCCCAGCGGCTGGCTGCCCTCGGCGACCCGGAACGCAGGCGCCGCCTCGTCGAGGACGTGCCCGACGACGGTGGGTTCTTCCAGCGTGTGGTGCTCGACAAGGTCGGCCGGATGTGGCTAGTAGACGGCCCGGACATCGACTACGAGCCCGACGCCTCCACCTCCGTCGCGTCGGTCGCCGCCGCTCGGGC
>JBDSUN010000358.1:0-5958 GCA_039927735.1 Acidimicrobiales bacterium
TTCGAAAATGTCCATGGTCTCCCGAATCGGTCCAACCAGTTCATACGAGTCCGTGACCTGCCGCTTCGTCCACCCGAGTCCGTGTGTTCCACCCGATTCCGCCGAGTTCTAGTACCTGGAGTAGTACTCGATGCTCGCCTGTGATTCGGTCGCGGCACTCGACCGGCCCAGCGTCCTCGCTCACCTGAGCACCCCTCGAGGCTCGCCTTCACCTGCCGAGCGGCCCCGATGTTGCTCACGTACGGCGATCAGAGCCCGCCGTTCTTCGAGAAGGTCGTCGGCGTGCTTCGCTCGACGGTTCCGCAGATGCGAGTCACGAAGATCGAAGGCGCCGGCCATCTGCCGCACATCACGAACGTGGCCGATTGGCTAGCGGTCGTCCGCGAGTTCGTCGATCGGAACTGAGCCCGCGGGACTCATATCTCTGCCAGTAGACGCACCCCGGCTGTTTCCGAACGCCGGATCAGGGGACCACTCACGCCGCGACGAGCGGGCATCCTGCCCGCTGAGGGCCGGGGGCCGCGTCACTCCGCGTCAGGCAGTGATGTGCTGTCGAGGGCTGCTACGCAGTCGAGAGGATCTCGCTCACTCGGTCTGACCCCACGTTTCCGGCTGGCCCCTGGTGCCTTGTAACTGATCTGTCGGCCGGGTGAGCGAGGTCCTTTCCGTTTCGTGCACCCACCGGTCGGGCGTCCGTGGCCAAAGAGGCGCCTGTGTGAGAGGCCCGCTCACTGTCCTGTCCGCCATCCCGGCTGGTGCGTGGCACCCCTCACCTCACAGACAAGGAGCGGCGTGAACACCATCGCGCATCACGACGTCGTCGTCATCGGCAGCGTCGACACTCACAAGGACGTCCATGTCGCAGCGGTGAAGGCGCTCGACAACCTCGGCCGGCTGCTGGGGACGGAGTCGTTTCCCACCACCCGGCCCGGCTATCGGCGGCTGTTCGCCTGGTTGCAGTCCCACGGCGACCTCGACGTGGTCGGAGTCGAAGGGTGCGGCTCGTGGGGCGCGGGTCTCGCCCGCTACCTGGCCGCTCGAGGCGTCCGGGTGGTCGAGGTCAACCGGCCGAACCGCCAAGAACGCCGTCGACGCGGCAAGTCCGATGTCCTCGACGCCGAAGCGGCGGCGCGGGCGGCGCTCGCCGGCCAAGCGACGGTCACCCCAAAGGCGGGAACCGGGCCGGTCGAGGCGCTCCGCCAGCGGGTCGCCCGGTCAGGGGCCATCAAAGCCCGCACCGCGGCCGCCAATCAGATCCACAGCCTGTGCGACACCGCACCCGACGCGATCCGCGCCCAGCTCACCAGGCTGACGATGCCCAAGAAGATCGCGCGCGCCGAACGGTGGCGACCCGGTCCGTCGATGACGCCCGAGAACGCGGCCAAGCGGGCTATCGACGACGAAGCCCGAGCGCTCCAACACCACACCAAGGCGATCCTCGACGAGCTCGCCCCTTCGCTCCTCGCCGTGCACGGCGTGGGCTACGACACCGCCGCGCAGCTACTCATCACCGCCGGCGACAACCCGCACCGCCTCCGGCACGAACGCAGCTTCGCCGCGCTCTGCGGCGCGACACCCGTGCCCGACTCCTCGGGCCGAACCAGCGGCCGACTTCGCCTCGACCGCGGCGGTGACCGCCACGCCAACTCCGCCCTGGCGCATCGTGATCGTCCGCAGGGCCACCCACCAGGAAACGAAGACCTACGTCGAACGCCGCACCCAAGAAGGCATGCCCACCATCGAAATCATCCGCGGCCTCAAGCGCTACGTCGCCCGCGAACCTCTTCCCCCCACATCCTGGCCACCGCCGACCACCACCTCACCGTCCCCCAGCCCGCGACAACTGCCGCTTGACACAAGAGGCGCTCAGTTATGCCCGCTTCGGATGGCACGCGGGGTGGACCGTGGCGTCGACCTTGGCTATCGAACGGATCGGAGGAACTGCCGCACTTCGGCATTGAACGCCTGCGGAGCCTGAACGTTGCTGACGTGGCCCACGTCGGGGAGCACGACAAGTTGCGCGCCTGGGATGGCGGCGTGGAGTGCTTGTCCGACGCTTAGGGGCGAGCGCGTGTCCGCGTCACCGTGGAGTACGAGCGTTGGCACCTCGATGGTGGGCAAGACGCTTCGCAGATCGGTCTCCGCAAACGAACGCGCCAATGCCGCGAGCGCGTCGGGGTGGAACTCCGAGGAGATGGCCAGGACCTCCTCGATGAGGTCCTGCGGGGCGGTTGGTGAGAACAAGCCGGCCGCCCAGTCGCGGAGCGCCTCGTGTGGCGGTGTTCGAGAAGCGGTCAAGTAGGCATCGAGCCGTTGAGCAACGGCCTCCTTGGCCAGGGAGCCGGCCCAGCCCGCGTAGCCGGAGGCGAGCACCAGGCTGCGCGGGACAGACGGGGCCACTCCGTACAGCTCGAGCGCAATCCCGCTGCCCCACGACAGTCCCAAGACGTGCGGCCGCTCGAGCCCCAAGTGCTCGATCAGGCCAGCAAGCACCAGCGCAACCTCGGACGAGCCAAAGGGTCCGGACGGGTCCGATGATCGACCGCAGCCCGGCGCGTCCCAGGCAACGACCGTGAACTCATCGCTCAGATCATCGAGCTGGCGCCGCCACACCCGGCTATCGCCCGGCAACCCATGCAAGAGCACCAACGGCGGACCCTGCCCCGCTCGTTCGAACCCGACTCGAGCCCCCGCCGCTTCGACGTAGTCCAGATCGTCCCCCTCACTCGTGACTCCCGCAGTCTTGCCTCACTGCCTGGCCGCAGTGTCGCCCTCTGGCGGAAGTGTGTCGTGCTGGCGCTGAGTCATGCCGGACCTCTCGATCGCTTGACAATATATCAGAACATGATAGATATAGGGCATGGCCGAGACGGAACCGTCGTCCTTCCTCCCGCTCCCGCAAGCGCAGTTCCACGTGCTGGTCGCCCTCACCGCCGGCGAACGGCACGGCTACGCCATCATGCAAGACGTCGAGGCATCCTCGCACGGAGCCGTGCGGATGGGACCCGCGACCCTCTACGGCACACTCAAGAAGCTGGTCGACCAAGGCTTCGCCGAAGAGCTCGCAAGCCGCCCGACGGACGACCACGACAAACGTCGCCGGTACTACCGACTCACCGGCCTCGGCCAGCGGGTCTGCACCTCGGAAGCTGATCGCCTGGCTGGGCTCGTGAAGATCGCGCGGAGCAACCTCCGCCCGGGGCTCGCCTGACAATGGCCACCCCGCATCCGGTGTACCGATCCCTGGTCCGCCTCTACCCGAGCGCGTTCCGGCACGAGTACGGCGAGGACCTCCTCGCGCACTACGCCGAACTGGTCGCCGACTGCGGCGCCCAGGCGGCCCGGACCCGAACTGCCCTTGACCTGGCCATCACCATCCCCCGCTACCACCTGGAGCACGTCATGACCGAACAGCACAGCGCCACCGCCCTCAGCATCGTCATCGGCCTGTTCGCCGTCGGCGGCCTCGCCAGTGTGATGACCGGGGTCGGTCCCGGCGGAATCCTCTTCGTCCTCGCCCTCGTGCTCGCCGTCGCCCAGCGCAGCACCCTCGCCCGCGCACTGCGAGTCCCGAACTCGAACCTCAGGCGCCGGCGACTCCAGACCGCCGCCGTCCTCGGCGCGGCCTTCGTCACGTCCTACGTCGTCTACCTCGCGACGATCGGCGACACATGGTCCAGCACGGCGACCGTGCTCGCGACCATCGGGACCCTCGCCATGTTCGGCGCCGTTGGGTTCCTCATCGCCGGTCTCCTCACCCCCCACAGCCCCGGCCATCGCATCGCCCCCACTGCCGGCTGATCGCCGAAGACCTGACACACCCGCACGCGTCCCCTTTCCCT
The DNA here is from genome assembly GCA_039927735.1 of Acidimicrobiales bacterium. Taxonomy (GTDB): domain Bacteria; phylum Actinomycetota; class Acidimicrobiia; order Acidimicrobiales; family VFJN01; genus VFJN01. Next base: position 3,843 of record JBDSUN010000358.1, read on the forward strand.
CGCCCACGCGAACCGAGCCCTCAACCGCCGGGACCGAGCGCGTCTCAAGGTCGAGGGATCCGCACACAAGATGGCCGCGCGCAGGCGCAACGACGGAGGACCCTTACTGCCCAGTCGATCTGTCCCGGCGCGTCAGGGAGGTATGCCCGTCATCCGGGCTGCGAGTGCGGTCCTCCCGCACGCCACACGACCTCCCTCACGCATCTGCCGCGATGATTCGCGCCACGTCGTCGGTCGGTGGATACCGCAGGGGCGAGCTGGCGCCAGCGCCCGCCGCCACCGGAGCACAACGCTGACTCAACCGTGCAGGACCTGTCCCATCCGGTCGGTCTTGGCGTAGTCGCACGAGGTCCAGCGTTCTGGGGCCATCTCGACCCGGCGTGAGCCAGGCCGGGCGCCCTCGCGCTGGCGGAGCCAATGGTCGCCGCCAAGCGCCACATAGCGCTGCGCGATCTCTTCGCCGCCGAGCGCCTGCACCATGGTCGGCCAAAGCCGTGACAGGTCTGCCGGCTCGAACTCCCGATTCACGACAGGTGCGCCGAACACGGTGACGAAGGCCGGCACCTGATCCGATTCGTCGTGCACCGTCAACCCAATCTCGCAATCAGGGGCGTCGATGGCTTGGATGCGCCGAGCGTCATCATTGAGGACAAAGCCAAACGTCCCGCCCGGTTGGTAGTCGTACCAGACCGGCATCGAGTAGATCCGCCCGCCACCCGCGACGACCATCACCCCCGTGTGCCGGGCGAGCAGGAACTCGTCGCGCTCCGCACGCATCATGGCCAGGCTCATGACCCCAACCTACGGCCCCACGGGATCACCGGCATACTGCCCAGTGGAATGGTGAATTGGCCAGCGAGGGTCCGCGGTGTGGGATTCGCTGGTGGTTACGTTCGGCGGCTTGTAACAGGGCACGCCCCGTTCCAGAGGGTGACCGAGTGGGCTGCAGCAACAGCCTGCTCGACACGGTCTCCGTCACGGGACGTGCGTGCCACCCCTTGACCACTTGAGATGAGAGAAGGGATGGCGATGACCATCGTAGAGAGCACGCGCCCGGTGACCGGTGGCGTGGACACGCACCTGGACCAGCACGTCGCTGCCGCGCTCGACGGCACGGGCGCGCTGCTGGGGGTGGAGGCATTCCCCGCCACCACAGCGGGCTACCGGGATCTGCATGGATGGCTGGCCGGCTTCGGGAGCTCGTGCCGGTCGGCGTGGAGGGCACGGGCGCCTACGGGGTCGGCCTGGCCCGGTTCCTGCACCAAGAGGCGGTGACGGTGATCGAGGTCGACCGGCCCAACCGGCAGGTCCGACGCTGCCACGGCAAGTCCGACCCGCTCGACGCGGTTGAAGCGGCTCGGGCGGCCCTGTCGGGTCGGACCACCGGTAAGGGACACTCCGCGCTCGAATTTGGTGATGATCGTCACTCCGAACGCTGTCCTTGTCCGCCCCGAGCAAGTGCATGCTCGTAGTCGAGCGGAGGCCCACGCGCTGGCGTTCCTCGCCCGGTATCGGGTCCCGCAGACGCGATCGTCCTACGGGCTGTCGCTTCGCCAATGGTTCCGTTGGTGCGGCGACAACGGAATCGACCCCGTCGATGCCACCAGAGCGCAGATCGAGATCTTCGCCCGAGAGCTCGAGGCCACCGGGCGGAGGCTCGCCACCGTCGCCAGCAAACTCAACGCCCTGGCCGGGTTCTATCGGTACGCGGTGATCGACGGCCGGCTCCATCCAAGGCGTTGGGCGCGACTGCGCGGGCCGAAAGCCCGCGCATCTTTGAGGCCGCCATCGGAGCGTCCTGCCGCAGGCCGAGGTCAGCAATGACGGGGCTCACCGGACGGGCGCCGGCGCCTCCCGACCCGCTCGCGGAGCGAAAGTAGTACCGGACTAGTACTTGGCCGTTCGGCGGCGATGCGGCCCGAGGTCTCTAGGTCCCGGCCGCAAGTCGCGTTTCCCCAGGTCAGCTACTCAATTCGCAGGCCGCTGATTGCCCTCGAGATCACGAGCTGCTGGATCTGCTCGGTGCCTTCGAAAATGTCCATGGTCTCCCGAATCGGTCCAACCAGTTCATACGAGTCCGTGACCTGCCGCTTCGTCCACCCGAGTCCGTGTGTTC
>JBDSUN010000359.1:0-4626 GCA_039927735.1 Acidimicrobiales bacterium
CGTCCTCCGGCCTGGCGTCAGCCCCGACCTCGCTCGGGCGGCGGACGACGAGGCCCCGGCCGAGGCGCGACAGCCGCCCCGTGCTGCCGCGCGACCGACTACGGCGGCTGAGCTCGACCGGCCCATCTTCGTGGTCTCCTCGCCTCGGGCAGGCAGCACGCTGCTGTTCGAGACGCTGGCTCGGGCTCCCGAGGTGTGGACCATCGGCGGAGAGAGCCACGGCGTGTTCGAGCGCATCCCCGAGCTGCATCCCGGGCAACGGGGCTGGGACTCCAACCGGCTGGACGACGCGGATGTGACCACAACGGTGGTCGACCGACTCCAGCAGGGCTTCCTCGCCGAGCTCCGCGATCGCAACGGTCAGCCACCGGGACCAGGGCCGCACCGCTTCCTCGAGAAGACACCCAAGAACGCGCTGCGGGTGCCGTTCCTGGCCCGAGCCTTCCCGGACGCCTCGTTCGTCTACCTCTACCGGGACCCGAGGGAGACGGTGAGCAGCATGCTCGACGCCTGGCGCTCGAAGCGGTTTGTCACGTATCCGTCGCTGCCCGGATGGACCGGCGAACCGTGGTCCCTCCTCCTCGTGCCAGGGTGGCGAGAGCTCGTCGGCCGGTCGCTCGCCGAGACCGTCGCCGCCCAGTGGGTCACCGCCACCACACAGCTCCTGGACGACCTCGAGGAGATCGACCCGTCGCGCTGGTGCCTGGCCAGCTACGACCGGCTCGTCACCGATCCCACCGCTGAGGTGGCCCACCTCTGCGAGTACCTCGATCTGCGCTGGGACGTTCCACTGGACGGTCCCCTCCCCCTGTCGCGCCACACCCTGGAGTCGCCCGAGCCGGAGAAGTGGCGACGCAACGCGGCCGAGCTGGAGACGGTGTGGGGGGAATCGGTGATCCACACCGCTGCCAGGGCCCACGACGTCTTCGCCCGGCCGCCAGCCACCCACCCGGTGCGCCGGCCACCGTCATCGTCGGCTCCGCCCGCCGCGGCGAGGCCTAGCGCCGCCGCCCCGGCCCTCGATGACGATCACTTCCGCAGCGTGCACACCCGGGGGCTGGCCGACCTGCTGGACCGCCTCGGGTGCTCTCTGCTCGTCTCCACCTACCAGAGCGGCCGCGTCATCGTCGTTCGTGCAGATGGCGGTCTCGTCAACACCCACTTCCGGCACTTGCCGAGCCCCATGGGCATGGCCCACGAGCGGGGCCGCCTGGCCATCGGCACCAACACGGGGGTGTGGCGCTAGCAGGATCAGCCGTCGGTGGCCGACAAGCTCGAGCCGGTCGGGCGCCACGATGCCTGCTTCATGCCTCGCAGCTGCCACGTGACTGGGGACATCCGGGTCCACGACGTCGCCTTCGCCGGTGGGGAGCTGTGGGTGGCGAACACCCGCTTCTCCTGCCTCGCCACCATCGGCGATGAGCACAGCTTCGTGCCGCGCTGGCGGCCGCCCTTCGTGACCGCCCTCGCCCCCGAGGATCGCTGCCACCTCAACGGGCTGGCGGTCGTCGGCGGGGCGGTGCGGTACGTCACCGCCCTCGGGATGACCGACCACGCCGGAGGCTGGCGAGACCGGAAGGTGGACGGGGGCGTGGTCCTCGAGGTGCCGTCGGGCCAGGTCGTGGCCGATGGCCTATCGATGCCGCACTCACCGCGCTGGCACGACGGTCGGCTCTGGGTGCTCGAGTCCGGACGCGGCACCCTGGCCACCGTCGACCTGGAGACGGGCGCCGTCGACACCATCGTGGAGCTCCCGGGCTTCACCCGGGGCCTCGCCTTCGTCGGCGAGTACGCCTTCGTCGGGCTGTCCAAGGTGCGCGAGCACGTCTTCGACGGGATCCCGCTCGGCCAGCGGGTGGACGAGCGGGTCTGTGGTGTCTGGGTCGTCCACCTGCCCCGACGGCAGATCGTCGGCTTCCTCCGCTTCGAAGGTGGCGTCGAGGAGATCTTCGAGGTTCTGGCCCTCCCCGGGATCCGGTACCCGGAGGTCGTCGAGCCCACCGCCGACGTGGTCGGCGGCGCCTTCGTCATCCCGGACGAGGCCCTCGCCGACGTCGCCCGTTGATCACACCTGGCAGGCGTCGCAGTAGTAGAGGGGTCGGTTGGCGTACCGGGCCTTGGCGACGGGGGCGCGGCAGCGTCGGCAGGGCTCACCATCGCGGCCGTAGACCTTGAGCTCGCTCTGGTGGTCGCCGGGCTTCCCGTAGAGGTCGACGTACGGCTGGTCGTCGACGGTGCTGCCGCGATGCTTGATGGCGTCGTGGAGGGTCTCCACCAAGGCCCGGAAGAGGCGGCGGATCTCCTGGCTCGACAGCTCAATTGAGATGCGGTCGTGGCGCAGCCCCGCCTCCCAGAGGATCTCGTCGCTGTAGATCGGGCCGATGCCGGCGACCACCTCTGGATCCATGAGGAGCGCCTTGAGCTTCACGTGCTTGGCGAGCAGCACCCGGGCGAAGGTCGTCCAGGACACGGCGTCGGCCACGGGATCGAGACCGATGGCGGCCACTTCGGGAGCCTCCTCGGCGATGGCGTCGGCGGCCACCACGAAGGCCTGGGCGGTGCCGCTCGTGTCGACCAGGCGGATCTGGCCGCCCTGGGTGAAGGCGAGGGTGAGCACCGTGCCCTTCGGAGGGGTGCTGCGGGGAGCCACCTTCTCGAGATAGCCCTTGTCGCCGAGGTGCAGGAAGAGGAGCTCGCCGTTGTCGAGGTTGCCGACGAGGAAGGGGCCGCGCCGGTCGACCGACTTCACCTTGGCGCCCTCCAGGCGAGCCTGGAACACCTTCTTGCCGCCGTTGCGCTTGGTGACCTTGGTGCCAGTGACCTCGGGCACCTTGAAGCGCTTGCCCACCGACTCCTTCTCCAGCTCGCGCCGGATGGTCTCGAGCTCGGGTAGCTCAACCATGGTGGGTCTCCCTCAGTGTCTCTGGTTGGTGATCGACGAGCACGTCCACCGCGGCCCGGGCGGCGGCCTGCTCGGCCTGCTTCTTGGAACGGCCCTCGCCCCTGCCGTAGGCGATGCCGTCGACGGTGGCGGTGACGAAGAACTTGCGGGCGTGGTCGGGGCCGGTGGCCTCCACCTCGTAGCGGGGCGGCAGGCTGAACAGGGCCGCAGTGAGCTCCTGCAGCCGGCTCTTGTGGTCGGCGCCGTCAGTCTGGGCGGTGGCCAACCGGGCGCCGAGGATGCCGAGCACCAGCCTGGTGGCCCCGTCGAGGCCCGTGACCAGATAGGTCGCCCCGATGATGGCCTCCATGGCATCGGCCAGGATCGATGGCTTCTCGCGCCCACCGGAGAGCTCCTCACCCCGACCGAGCAGGAGGTGCTCGCCGACGCCGAGCCCCTCCGCCACCTCGGCGAGGGCGACGGAGTTCACGACCGTCTTGCGGATCTCGGTGAGGGCGCCCTCGTCGAGGTCGGGGTACACCCGGTACACGTGATCGGTGACGACCACCCCGAGGACGGAGTCGCCGAGGAACTCGAGGCGCTCGTTCGACGGATGGCCGGCGTGCTCAGCACACCACGAGCGGTGCACCAGGGCCGGGGCCAGGAGGTCGGGGGCGAAGTCGAGGCCGAGGCGCTCGACCAGCTGAGCGAGCCGGGGTACCGGGAGGGTGATCGGAGCTCCTACAGCCGGCCGACGACGTAGTCGACGGCGTCGCGCACCGTCTTCAGGTCTTCGAGGTCCTCGTCGTCGATCCGGAAGCCGACCGAGCGCTCGCTGAGCTCCTCCTCGAGGGCCTCCACCAGCTCGATCAGGGCCAGGGAGTCGGCGTCGAGGTCATCGGCGAAGCTCTGCCCCTCGGAGATGCCGCCCGGGTCGATCTCCAGGATGTCCGCGAGGCGGTCGCGGATGAGCTCGAACACCTGCTGGCGGTCCATGGGGGTTCCTCGTTCGACGTGGGTCTCGGCGGGCACGGAGCACGCTCCTGCTGGCGGTGGTTCGGAAGGGCGGGCGGCAGCCTACTGGGTGCGCGACTTTGTGCGCTTGTGCATCCAAGGACGCCCAGGTCAAGGGGGGGATGACAGGATGCGACCATGCTCACCGGGGCGATCGCCGGCTCGGTGATCATGTTCGACTTGCCTACGAGGGGGCGACGGCGGCGCGAAGGTTCTCGACGATGTCGGCGTCGTGGAGCTCCTTGGCCACCCGCACCGCGTTGACCACCGCAGTGGCCGAAGAGGACCCGTGGGAGATCAGGCAGAGGCCGTCGACACCCAGCAGCATGGCGCCGCCGGTGTTGTCGGGATCCAGGGTGCCGTAGAGCGGCAGGAGGGCCGGCACCAGCACCTGGCTGGCCGCCTGCGTCTCCGGTGAGCTGGCGAAGGCCCCGAAGATGGCGTCCACGAGCGTGCGCATGCCGCCCTCGAGGGTCTTGAGGACGACGTTCCCCGTGAAGCCGTCGGTGACGACGACGTCGACGTCGGGCGTCATCACGTCACGACCCTCCACGTTGCCCACGAAGGTGCCCCCCGCGGCTCGTAGGGCATCGGAGGCGGCCAGCAGCGCGTTGGCCTCCTTCACCAGCGGCGTGCCCTTGGACGCCTCCTCGCCGATCGACAGCAGCCCGACACGCGGCTGATCGATGCCGTAGCGCTCCCGGGCGAACACCGCGCCCATCTGCGCGAAC
>JBDSUN010000360.1:0-3411 GCA_039927735.1 Acidimicrobiales bacterium
CTCCACGAGCCCATGCCGCCGGGCTATGCAGCCTCGTTCGTCAGGAACCTGCTCCACGGCGTGGCGATGGCCGCTCCGCGGTAGCGGTAGCGGGTCACCGGCACTGCTCGACAGTCGAACAGGGCCATGCCGTCGTGCTCGGGCCACCAGGCGTTGGCCAGGTAGTGCCGTCGCAGCCACCTCCAGTTGGCACGGCGATGCTTGCGGCGAAGCCATCGGACCACCCTGAGCCAGGTGAACTGGTGCAGGTAGCCGAAGGTCGCCTTCGACACGCCGTGACGGAAGTAGTTCGTCCATCCTCGAAGCACCGGGTTCAAGCGGCGCAAGAGTTCGGAGAGCGGGTGGTTCGTTCCCTGCCGGGTGATCACCTTCACCTTCGCCTTGATCGAAGCCAGTGACTTCTTCGAGGGCCACGTGTAGACGAACGCCCGGTTCGATCCTCGCTTGGTCTGCCGCTGGATACGGAAACCGAGGAAGTCGAACCCCTCATCGATCCCCACGGTCAGCGTCTTCTCTTCCGACAGGCGCAGGCCCATCGGAGCGAGTACCGCTGCCACCTCGTCTCGCAGGCCCTCGGCATGCGCCTCGGTTCCCGACACCATCACCACGAAGTCATCCGCATACCGCACCAGGCGGTACGTGGCTCCTCCGTGCTTCCGGCGGGTTGCCCGTTGAGAACGGGTTGCCATGTCACGCTGCCAGGCTTCGGCGAAGTGATCGTCGAGGACCGAGAGCGCGATGTTGGCCAGCAGCGGCGAGAGGATGCCGCCTTGGGGTGTGCCCATCTTGGTGTCCCTGGTGACGCCATCCTCGGAGAGGACACCAGCACACAGGAACGCCTTCACCAACCCCAGGACACGCTTGTCTCCGATCCGGTCTCGCACCCGGCCCATGAGGGCCGTGCGGTCGATCTCGTCGAAGCACGCCTTGATGTCACCTTCCAGCACCCAGGTGTATTCGTTGGATGCCAGCATGTGGATCTCAGCGATGGCGTCATGGGGTCGCCGACCGGGACGGAACCCGTAGGAGCACGGGTGGAAGTCCGTCTCGAAGATGGGTTCGAGGACCAGCTTGAGGCTGGCTTGCACGACCCGGTCCCGGGCGGTCGGGATGCCCAGCGAACGTAACTTGCCGTTCGCCTTGGGGATCATCCGTTGCCGCACGGGAAGCGGCTCGAACCTGCGGGCCTTGAGATCATCTCGCAGCCTGAGCAAGAACAAGTCACCGAAGACGATCGAGCGCGGTTGCACCCCATCGACCCCCGCCGAGCGTGCCCCTCGATTGCCGCGAACCCGGTTCCACGCAACCACGAGGAACGCAGGATCACAGATGAGGTTGAACAGGTCATCGAACCGACGATCAGGGCTGTCGGTCGCCCATTGGTGCAACTTGACCTGGATCCCCAGTACCCGCGCCGCCGCCTCTTCAGGTGACGGCCATGGTGCGTCGGTGTTCACCGGCGACCTCCTGGCATTCCAGAGCTTCGGTTGCGGACTCGCTGGATCCCTTCGCCATGTGACCGGCTTTCCCGGCCTCGGACTACTACGGACCCTCCGCCCCATCCCGGGGCCATCAGCCGACGGTGGACCTGCCCGCCGCCACCCTGGCCGGGTAGCGGGGAGGGCAGCCCCGGGATGGTTCCCACGTTCACCATGTGCCGGTTGACGGGATCGGCGTCCAGCTTTGCCGCTACAGCCTCGCTCCCACCTACGCCGCAGGCCTTCGATGGGAGCCTCCTGCCCGACGTCAATAGTCGGGATCGGAGTCGCCTTCCTCGTACGTTCAGGTCAGCACGCACTGTTGCCCGGCCCACATCCACCAGGTTGGAGCCGGTTCCACACTTGAGCGGGTTCAACCACTGGTTCACTTCCGTTACGCCTCTCCGTCTCGCTTGCCGGACCCGCACCATCTGGTAGTACTGGCACGTCCCGGCGTTGTCAGGGCTGCTTCCCGCCCTCCCCTGCACCTCTAGGATCAGGCTGCCCTCAGCTTCACCGACCTGCTGCGACAGGCCGGCGGGGTGGGCCTCTCACCCGCCCCCGGACACATGGCGCCTCGTGGCGCACACGCGACGACGTGGAACGGATCGGCGCAGCGCACAGCGTTGGGGGCCCGCTTCTTCACGACGCGGGCGATCCAGTCGGCCATGTCAGCGCTGATGTGAGTGAGGAGGGCGGCCCGTTCGGGGCCGAGCTGATCGAAGAACACCCCGAGGGCGGCGTCGTTGCGGCCCGGGCCGGCCCACACCAGCGCGCCGGTGTCGTGATCGACGACCACGATCAGGTAGCGGTGCGCGCTTGTAGGAGATCTCGTCGATCCCGATGCGGCGCAGCCCTCGAGACGGTCCACGGTGGCGTCAACATCGGCGTTGACCCTGGTGACGATCGACCCGACCGTCCGCCACGCCACCCGGAGCAGCTCGCACACCGCCGACTTCGAGGTCCGCACGGCGAGCCAGGCGGCCAGGTCATCGAAGTCCCGGGTGTGGCCGGCGTCGTGGCGGGCCCACGGCACCGCCGCGACGGTCGGACCATGACTCCGACATGACACGCGTCGGCTCGAGGAACACCTTCGTCGTCCCCAGATCCAAGGCCCGCCACCGCCGCCGACCCTCACCGCGGTCATAGCGAGGCGATCGCTGGGCGCAGCGCGCGCACCGGCCCCGGGCCTTCGCGTTGGGCCGCACCGACACCACCACCGCACCGGCGGCGTCATCGAAGTCGACGCTCTCGACCACCGTGCGCTTCAGCCCGCAGGCCCGTTCCCATACCCTCGTGTTCCGCACCCCATCGCGCCTCCCTGTTTCGTGCCATCGAACAGCTCGAAACCTAAGAAGCAGGCGGGGTGCGCCCGCGTATCGCCTCAGCGACCACCCACGGAAGTGTCAGGAGGGACCCATAGGCTCTCCTGACCCATCCGTGGGTTGTGATCTGTCCGGTGGCGAGACCCCCGATTCAGCTTTTGCTTGTCATCCTCGACATCGGGCGCGAGGGTGCCTTCACCTCCTGGGATCCGGAGGTCGAGTGATCGACGTACCGGGGGAAGCCATGCGGGTGTTCCGAGGTGGGTGGCACCGGCGGGCTGTGGTTACGGGGTTGGCTGCGGCGGTGATGGCGTCGGGTTTGGCGGTGGCCGAGGCGGCACCGCCTCAGGAGGAGCCTGCGGAGGAGCAGCCGTTCGCTATGGAGCGGGTCGGCGAGGCGCAGGATGTGCGTGAGTTGGGTCCGCTTGATTCAGGAGAAGGTCGGCCTGTCGAACGGGTTCTGGAGACAGGCGAGGAACTGGGCGACTTCTCGAACCCACCGCTACAAGGCGAGGAGCTGGCCAAGGCTGAGTTCGACCTGGCCGCTGATCTGGCGGCGGGCCGAGTTGAGAGAGACCAGAGTTTCGATCCGGCGACGTCTGACAAGG
>JBDSUN010000361.1:0-7774 GCA_039927735.1 Acidimicrobiales bacterium
GCGGGCCTGGCCGGCCCGCCAGTTGGTCAGACGCATGACCTCGGCCTCGACGTAGAGCTTCATCAGGTCGTCGCGGCGGGCGGGGTCGTCGTGGCCGTACTTCTTCCACGCCTTGACCGCCTCGCCGATGGGGCCCGAGCCCCGCGGGGGGACGGTGCCGCCGATGGAGACCCGCTCGTTCATGAGGGTGGTGATGGCCACCCGCCAGCCCTCGCCGACCTCGCCCAGCCGCTCGCTGTCGGGGATGCGGGCGTCGGTGAAGTAGACCTCGTTGAACTCGGCCTCGCCGGTGATCTGGTACAGCGGCCGGACCTCGACGCCCGGGGCCTTCATGTCGACCACGAAGTGGGTCAGACCCTTGTGCTTGGGCTGGTCGGGGTCGGTGCGCACCACCAGGGTGCCGTAGCTCGACAGGTGGGCCAGGGTGGTCCACACCTTCTGGCCGTTGACGATCCACTCCTCGCCGTCGAGCACCGCCTTGCAGGCCAAGCCGGCCACGTCGGAGCCGGCGCCCGGCTCGGAGAAGAGCTGGCACCACACCTCCTCACCCGTGAACAGGGGGCGCAGGTACCGGGCCTTCTGCGCGTCGGTGCCGTGGGCGACGAGCGTGGGTGCACCCATGCCGTGGCCGATGACGTTGCGGTAGGCGGCGATCGGCGCGCCGGCCGGGATCAGTGCGTCGTTGACGGTGCGTTGGAGGCGGGGCGAGAGCCCGAGCCCGCCTTGGCCCTCCGGAAAGTGCACCCATCCGAGGCCGAGATCGAACTGCCGGCCGAGGAACTCGACGGCGTCGGTCTCCCTCGGCGGCAGGTCCTCCAACAGCTGGCGGCACAGCTCGAGGACCTTGTCCTCGTCGGTGATGGGAGCGGCGGTGTCGACGGCGGTCATGGCGCCCATCGTACTTGACCCGTCGGTCAAGGTTCAGTTGAGCCGGGCCCGAAGCCGGGCGGCCGCCTCTTGATCGCTCTCCACCCCGGAGGCCTCCAGCACCGCCGCCCCCTCGTCGAACCGGCCCGAGGCACCGAGCAGCACGCCCAGCTCGCGCCGCTCGTGCTCGGTGGCGTTGGGCAGCTCGATCCGGAGCTCCAACGCAGAGCAGAGCCCGGCCCGATCGCCGCTTCGTCGATGAGCGCCGGCCAGGTTGGCGAGCGTCCGAGCCGCGATCGCCCAGGCGGCGTCCGGCCGCAGGTACCGGTCGTCCCAGGGCATGCCGGCCGCCGCCACCTCGAAGATGGTGCGACACCCGGCCACATCGAGCGAGCGGCCAGCGTCGAACACGTCGAGAAAGCGGTCGGGCTCGGCGACCGGGCGCACCAGGTAGTGGCCGGGCATCCCGATCCCCTCGATGGCCACGCCACACCGCCGGCCCACCTCCATGGTCACGACGGCCAGGCTCAGCGGGATCCCGAGCCGACGGTCGACGACGGCGGGGAGCAGCGAGTTGCGAGCGTCGTAGTAGTGCTCACGGTCACCCGTGAAGCCCAGGGTGTCGAAGAGGTGTGCGCACAGCGCCTCGACCGTGGCGTCGGTGACCCCCGCCGCCAGCTCGTCGAGCCGGGCCTGCTCGGCGGCCACGTCGACCTGAGGATCCTGCGCCGCGGCGATGAGCAGGAGGGCCTCGTCGATGGGCAGCGGCTGGTCCTGGCGGGCCGCCAACGCCGCGAAGCGAGCGATCGCATCGTCGGCCATCGGCGCAGGGTACCGACGGATAGGTTGCCGCCATGTTCCCGGGAGACTTCGCCGCGACCAGCCCCGACAAGGCGGCCGTGATCATGGCCGGCACGGGCGAGGTGGTCACCTACGCCGAGCTCGACGCCGAGGCCAACCGCCTCTCGCACGTGTTCCGGGGAGCGGGGCTGCAACCCGGCGACCATGTGGCTCTCTGCCTCGAGAACAGCGCGCACTACCTCCCGGTGATCTGGGGCGCCCACTACGCCGGCCTCTACTACACCGCCATGAGCTCGCGGCTGACGACCGAGGAGATGGCCTACATCCTCGACGACTGCGGCGCCCAGGCCCTCGTCACCTCGATCCACAAGGCCGAACAGGCCGCCGAGCTGGCCGACCAGATGCCGAGGGTGAAGGTGCGCCTCATGCTCAACGGCGTCATCGACGGGTTCGAGCCCTATGAGGATGTGCTGGCCGTCCAACCCGCCACGCCACTGGAAGAGGCTCGCGTCGAAGGCCAGGACATGCTCTACAGCTCGGGGACGACCGGGCGGCCCAAGGGCGTCAAGGTCGCCCTGCCCGTCGCAGCGCTGGGCGAGGCGGCCGACGGCGTCACCACCCTGGGCCAGCTCCTCTTCGGTGCCGACGAGTCGACCATGTACCTGAGCCCGGCGCCCCTCTACCACGCCGCCCCGCTGCGCTTCTGCCGAGCGGTGCACCGGGTTGGCGGCACCGTGGTGGTGATGGAGCACTTCGACCCGGAGGGGTACCTGGCGTTGGTGGAGCAGCACCGCATCACCTTCAGCCAGGTCGTGCCGACGATGTTCATCCGGATGCTGAAGCTGCCCGACGAGGTGCGCAGTCGCTACGACCTGTCGTCGCTCACCGCCGTGGTCCACGCCGCCGCCCCCTGCCCGTCCGAGGTGAAGGCACAGATCATCGGGTGGTTCGGCCCCATCGTCCACGAGTACTACGCCGGCACCGAGGGCAATGGGTTCGTCTACTGCAACAGCGAGGACTGGCTGGCCCATCGGGGCACGGTGGGCAAGGCCATCATCGGAATCGTCCACATCGTGGGCGACGACGGCGACGAGGTGCCCACCGGAGAGTCGGGCACCGTGTACTTCGAGGGCGAGGCCGCCTCGACCTTCGAGTACCACAACGACGCCGGGAAGACGGCCGACTCTCGTGACCCCAGGGGACGAGGCTGGAGCACGCTCGGCGACGTGGGCCACCTCGATGATGACGGCTACCTCTACCTCACCGATCGCAAGGCCTACATGATCATCACGGGCGGCGTGAACGTGTACCCGCAGGAGGCCGAGAACGTCCTGGCCCTGCACCCGCGGGTGAACGACGTGGCCGTCTTCGGCGTGCCCAACGACGACTTCGGCGAGGAGGTCAAGGCCGTGGTGGAGCCGGCCGACCCCTCCGCCGCGGGCGCCGACCTCGAGCGGGAGCTCATCGCCTACTGCAAGGAGCACCTGGCCGACATCAAGTGCCCGCGGTCGATCGACTTCCGGCGAGAGCTCCCCCGCCACCCCACCGGCAAGCTCTACAAGCGGCTCCTCAAGGACGAGTACTGGGCCGCGGCGGGCCGCTCGATCTAGCCCTCCGATTAGCATCCCGGCCGAATGGGAACGCTCGGGGCGGTGGCGGACATCCGAGTGCTTCTGGTCGATGACGAAGCCGATGTGCGACTGGTCATGCGCGTCGGCCTCGGGTTGGCCAACGCCGGGCTCGTGGTGGTCGGCGAAGCAGCCGACGGCGAGTCGGCGTTGCGGATGGCCGACGAGCTCGACCCCACCATCGTGGTCCTCGACCACCGCATGCCCGGCCTCAGCGGGTTGGAGACGGCCGCGCGTCTCCTCCACCGGCGCCCCGGGCAACGGGTCATCCTCTGCACCGCCTTCCTGGACGACAGCCTTTGCGAACAGGCCAGGTTGGCGGGCATCGCGCGCTGCATTCAGAAGCACGACCTCACGAAGCTCCCGGATCTGCTGCGCGCCTTCGCCAGTGACGCCGCCTGACGTCCCCCGGTCCGTCGAGCGCGGCGTCATCGGTGAGCTGTACTGGCACATCCAGGACCCCGTTGTGCTCTGGACCGACGGGCGAGTGGTGGCGTGGAACCCTGCTGCTGAGGCTGCGTTCGACGTCACCGCGGAAGCTGCGACAGCCGAGGGCTTCGACCTGCAGCAGGTCTTCGGAGAGGCCACCGGAGCGCTGCACGAGCTGCTGGCGGTCGGGGGCGCAGCCGAGCTGGTGTGCGCGGGCGGGTGCGAGCTCCGCCTCCACGCGGCGGTGTGGCGTCTGCACGGGAGCGTCGATGCACCCCTGGTGATCATGCTGCGCGACCTCACCGACGACCATCGCCGGATGGACGGGTTGGCCCAGCTGAACGCCATCGGTCGACGCCTCCTCGGGGAGACCTCGGCCGAGGTCATCCTCCAGCTCATCGTGGAGGAGGCCAAGGCGATGCTGGGCGCCGACTTCAGCGCCCTGATGACGCTGCGACCCGGGAGCCGCTCCGACATCGCCCACTTCGCCTACGACGCGCCGCGCGACCAGTTCCCGGATCGCCTGCCGAGGTGCGTGGGCCTGCTGGCCGTGCCCATCGATACGGGAGCGCCGGCCCGGCTGGACGACATCCGGGGCCATCCGGAGGGGGTCGGGATCCCGGTCCGGCACCCACCCATCGCCGCCCTGCTGGCGGTTCCCGTCATGGGGTCGACGGGCGCCGTCGGCGAGCTGGCGGTGGCCAACGCTCCGGGCCGGCGAGCCTTCGACGAGGTGGACGAGGCCCTGCTCGGGGAGCTGGCCGCCCATGCCGCCCTGGCCATCTCGGTGGCCGCCGGACGGGCCGCCGAGCGGGCCGCCAAGGAGGTCGAGGTGTCCCTCGGCCGGATGGCCCTGCACGATCTGCGAACGCCCATCGCCATCGCGTCGGGCTCGTTGCAGGTGCTGCGGTCGGCCGGCGACGCCCTGTCTGATGAGCAGCGCAACGACCTCTTCGCGGCCCTGGAGCGATCGCTCGGGCGGATCCACGACCTGACCGAGGGCATCGCCCGGGCTCGCGATCGGGAGGGCGAACCGAGCGCCACCGTCACGGAGGTGGTGGTGCAGACGCTCGTGCAGGACGCCTTCGCCGCCGTCGACGACCTCGCCCTGCGGCGAGAGGTGCTGCTGGTCCACGACGCCAGCGCCACCGGACCGGTCCCGGTGCTGCTGGACGTCCCGGTCGCCCTCCACGCCCTGGAGAACCTGCTCACCAACGCCGTCAAGCACTCGCCAGTGGGTCAGTCGGTGACCGTGACCGCTCGCCTGCAGGACGACCTCCTGCGCTTCGACGTCACCGACAACGGGCCGGGCCTGTCGCCCCACGACCAGGCCCGCGCCTTCGACGGTCGCCTCGGCGGACCGAGCGACGTCGACGGCGCCGGGGTCGGGCTCTCCATCGTCCGTCGCCTCCTGGAGGCGAGCGGCGGCGGGGTCGGCGTCAGCAGCCAGCTCGGCCACGGGGCCACCTTCTGGTGCACGGTCCCGGTGCAGCAACCCGAGTCCGCCCCGCACTGACCTACCGTTCGGGCGATGCCCGCCAACGCCGCCTACCCGTTCCTCGACTGGCCCGGGCCGCTGGCCTTTGCCCACCGGGGCGGAGCCAGCGAAGCGCCCGAGAACACGATGCCGGCCTTCGAGCATGCGATCGCCATGGGGTACCGCTACCTGGAGACGGACGTCCACCTCACCGCCGACGGTGTGCTCATCGCCTTCCACGACGACCGCCTCGACCGCGTCACCGATCGATCCGGCGTCATCGCCGACCTGCCGTGGGCCGAGGTCCGACAGGCCAAGGTCGACGGGCGCGAGCCCATCCCCCTCCTCGAGGAGCTCTTGGCGGCGTGGCCGGACGTCCGCATCAACATCGACCCCAAGCACGACGCGGCCGCCGAGCCCCTGGCCGCGGTCCTCCTCCGGACCGGCGCCGTCGACCGGGTCTGCGTCGGCGCCTTCAGCGACAGGCGCATCGCCAAGGTGAAGGTGCTCACCGGGCCCGGGCTCTGCACCTCCATGGGGCCGCGAGAGGTGGCCCGGCTCGTGTCCGCGTCCCGGGGGGGTCCGGGCGGTAGAGGGCTGCTGTCATCCTGCGCCCAGGTCCCGCCGGCCCAGGGTCGTCTCCCACTCGTCACCCGCCGGTTCGTCGAGACCGCCCACCGGTTCGGCGTGCAGGTGCACGTGTGGACGATCGACGATGGCGCCGAGATGACCCGGCTGCTCGACCTCGGCGTCGACGGCATCATGACGGATCGCCCCCAGGTGCTGAAGGACCTGCTCGTGCAGCGCGGCACCTGGTCCTGATGGAGCTGCCCCTCACCCCGCTCGACCTCCTCGCCCGGGCCCGTCGGCTGTTCGGCGACCGGGAGGCGATCATCGAAGGCGACCAGCGGTGGACCTACGGCGCCTTCGGCGAGCGCTGCGACCGGATGGGCCACGCCCTGCAGCACGACCTCGGCGTGCAACCCGGAGACGTGGTGGCCTGGCTCTGCGGCAACACCCACGAGCTGCTGGAGGCGTACTACGGGGTGCTGCTGGCCGGCGGTGTGCTCCTGCCGCTGAACATCCGGCTGGCGCCCGCCGAGCTCCGGGGAATCCTCGACGCCAGCGGCGCCGTGGTGCTGTTCCGCCACCCTGACCAGGTGGACCCCGGGCACCCCGTTCGCACCGTGCTGCTCGGATCCGAGCACGAGGACCTCTTGGCCGCCCAGCCGATCGGATCGGTCGCCACCCCGCCGTTCGACGAGCGAGCGCCGGCCGAGCTCTTCTACACCTCGGGCTCCACGGGCACGCCGAAGGGTGCGCTGCTGAGCCACCGCGGCCTCTACCTCCACGCCATCCACAGCGCCTTGACCATGGGGCTCTCCGGCGACGACGTCTTCCTCCACACCATCCCGCTCTTCCACGTGAACGGCTGGGGAACCCCCCACTTCGTCACCGGTCTCGGCGGCGTCCACGTCCTCCTCCCCCGCTTCGACGCCGGCGAGGTGCTGCGCCTCGTCGAGGCCCATCGCGTCAGCCGACTCTTCCTCGTGCCCGCCATGGCGCGCCTCCTGCTCGATCACCCGTCACGCGCCGCCCGGGACCTGTCGAGCGTCCGTCAGGCGTCGATCGGCGGGGCCACCGCCAGCCCGGCGCTGCTGGCCGAGGTGGAGGCGGCCTTCGGGTGCCCGGTGATCTGCGGCTACGGGATGACCGAGTCCTCCCCCACCCTCACCCGCAGCCTCCCGAAGCCGGGCCGGCCGTACACCCCGGCGCAGCGGGCCACCACCGGCATCCCGATCCTGGGTGCAGACGTTCGGGTGCTCGGCGACGGCGACCAGGAGGTGCCGTGGGACAGCACGACCGTGGGCGAGATCTGCGCCCGGTCGAACCACGTGATGATCGGCTACCTCGACGCGCCCGAAGCCACCGCCGCCGTGCTGCGCGACGGCTGGCTCCGCACCGGCGACCTGGCCGTCGTCGACGCCGACGGCTATCTGACGATCGTCGACCGGGCCAAGGACCTGATCGTCTCCGGTGGGGAGAACATCGCCTCGGTCGAGGTCGAGCAGGCCCTCGAGTCGCACCCCGCCGTGCGGGAGGCAGCCGTCGTCGCCATGGCCGACGAGCGCTGGGGCGAGGTGCCGAGGGCCTTCGTCAGCCTCGTGCCCGGGACCACCGCGGAGGAGGCCGAGCTCATCGCCTGGGTGCGCACCCTGCTCGCCCCTTTCAAGGCGCCCAAGCAGGTCACCATCCTCGACGACCTCCCCAAGGGCGGCACCGGCAAGCTCCAGAAGCAGACGCTCCGCACCTGGCCCTGACCCAACGTGGCTACGGGGTCAGGAGGGCGGTGGTGAGCACGTCGAGGCCGTGGGCCAGCTCCTCGTCGGTCATGGTGAGGGGCGGGATGAGGCGCAGCACGTTGCCGTCGGGGCCGCAGGTGAGCACGAGGACACCGGCCTCGACGCACCGCTGCTGGACGGCGTCCGCGGTGGCCTTGTCCCGCAGCTCGATGCCGATCATGGCCCCCACGCCGCGCACCTCGACGATGCCGGCATCGAGGGCGCCGAGC
>JBDSUN010000362.1:0-5276 GCA_039927735.1 Acidimicrobiales bacterium
TCGGCGGGACGACGGCCGTCACCGGGCTGCTGGTGGGGGAGGACATCGCCCGCGTGCTGGCGGTCGAGCCCGCCAGTCACCGCTACCTCCTGCCCGACGTCTGCCTGTCGAACGGCCGCTTCCTCGACGGCACCGCCCCCGAGGACCTGCCCCGCCCCGTGGAGGTCATCCCCACCGACGGCCATGCGCTGCGCCGGGCGCTGGGCATTGACGCCCGCGCCCTCGAAGGCGCCCGATGACCATCCCCACCGTGGCGGTGGTCGGCCGCCCCAACGTTGGCAAGTCCACCCTCGTCAACCGGATCGTGGGGTCCCGGGTGACGATCGTGGAGGAGAAGCCCGGCGTCACGCGCGACCGCAAGGAGGTGGACGCCGACTGGCAGGGCGTCCCCTTCACCCTGGTCGACACCGGCGGTTGGATGCCCGGCGGATCCGACCTCGACGTCAAGGTCAGCCGACAGAGCGAGCAGGCCATCCGGGACGCCGACGCCGTGCTCCTCGTGATGGACGCCATCACCGGAGTGACCGAGGAGGACAGCCGGATCGCCGAGATCGTCCGCAGCTTGGCTCGCGGTCAGGTGCTCGTGGCGGTGAACAAGGTGGACGATGCCAACCGGGAGGGACTCATCTGGGAAGCGCTCTCCCTCGGCCTCGGCGACCCGTACCCCATCAGCGCCCTCCACGGTCGTGGCGCCGGCGACCTGCTCGACCATCTGGTCTCCCTCTTGCCGACCCCGGAGCCGAGCGACGAGGTCGGGCCGGACGACGACGTCGAGCCGGGGGAGCGGGTCTTCTCGGTGGCCCTGGTGGGACGACCCAACGTCGGCAAGTCCACGCTGTTCAACCGCTTGAGCGGGGAGGACAGGGCCGTCGTGCACGACATGCCCGGGACGACGCGCGACACCATCGACACCGTGGTGGAGACTGCCGACGGGCCCATCCGCTTCGTGGACACCGCCGGCATGCGCCGCAAGGCCAAGATCGACGAGGCCACCGAGTACTACTCGCTGGTGCGGGCTCTCCAGGCGGTCGACCAGGCCGACGTGGCCCTGCTGATCATCGACTCCACCGTCGGCGTGACGGCTCAGGACCAGCGCCTGGCCGAGCCCATCGACGCCGCCGGCAGCCCGGTCGTCGTGCTGCTCAACAAGCACGAGCTGCTCACCGACGCCGAGGTGCGGTCCGACCTCGACTGGCAGATCAAGGAGCGCCTGCGCTTCATCGGCGAAGCCCCGGTGCTCAAGATCTCCGCGCTCACCGGAAAGGGCGTGCAGAAGCTGATGCCGGCGCTGTCGATGAGCATCGAGGACTACCACCGCCGGGTGCCCACCCGCCGGGTCAACGAGGTCATGCGCGCGGCCCAGCAGGCGCAACCGGGGCCGCACGGCGTGAAGGTGCTCTACGCCACGCAGGCCGCCACCGACCCGCCCACCTTCACCCTGTTCTCGAACCGAGAGGTGCCCCCCACCTACCTCCGGTACCTCGAGCGAAGCCTGCGCGAGGGCTTCGACCTCGGTGCTACCCCCATCAAGATGCGGGTTCGCAAGCGGTCGTAGCGCTTCCGCTGAGACGGCCTCGCCTAGCGCCCGACGAGCCACTGGTGGTCGGCGGGCTACGCCGACAACGACATGTCGGTGACCAGCGAGGCGAGGCGGTCGAGCTCCTCTTCGGTGGTCGTGTAGTGGACGCTGGCTCGCACGAGGCTGTCCAACCCGCGAGGCGGGAGGTCGAGCTGGGCCGACGTGGCCATCGTGGTGCTGACGTTGACCGCCTCCGCCCGGAGGAGTGACTTGACCTCCTCCGCTTCGATGCCGTCGATGGTGAAGGTCGTGATGGCGCAGCGCTGCTCGCCCTTGTCGTGGACAGTGACGCGAGGGATGGCCTCCAAGCGGCGCCGCAGACCTTCGGCCAGGCCCTGGTTGCGGTCGGCGATGGCGTCGATGCCCCAGCTCAGGGCATGGTCGACGGCCACGCCGAGCCCGATGCGACCGGCCACGTCGTGCTCCCACATCTCGAAGCGGCGGGCGTCCGAGCGCACCTCGTAGCGGTCGGGGCCGGTCCAGGTGGCCGCGTGCAGGTCGAGCATCACCGGCTCGATCAGCGGGATGAGCTCCGGGCGCATGTAGAGGAACCCGGTGCCGCGTGGGCCGCGCAGGAACTTGCGGCCGTTGCCGGCCAGGATGGCGCAGCCGAGCTCGTCGACGTCGACGGGCAGCTGCCCGACGGACTGGCAGGCATCGAGCACGAACAGGACCCCAGCCTCCCGGCAGAGGCGACCCACCTCGACGGCTGGGTTCACCAACCCACCCTGGGTGGGCACGTGGACGAGGGAGACCATGGCGGTGTCGTCTGCGGCCAGCTCCCGCTCGAGCGCCTGGAGGTCGATCTGGCCGTGCTCGTCGTCGTCCACCAGCACGAGCTGGCAGCCCGTGCGCTTCTTGAGCTGCAAGAGGGCGATGGCGTTCGAGGCGTACTCCGCCCGGCTGATCAGCACGCGGTCTTGCGGTTCGAGGGGCAACGAGTAGACGGCCATGTCCCACGCGCGGGTCGAGGAGTCCATGAGGGCGATCTCGGAGGGGTGCGCGCCGAGCAGCTCGGCGAGCGCCGCGTAGGTCCGCTCGAGCTGGGGCGACGCCGCGTCGGCCGCTTCGTACCCACCGACGCGACCCTCCAGCTGGAGGTGCCCGACCACCGCGTCCAACACGGGTTGGGGGAGCAGGGAGGCGCCGGCGTGGTTCAGGTGCAGCACGTGCTCGCACCCGGGCGTGAGGTTGCGGGCCCGGTCCACATCGATGCCTTCCACCACCCAGAGGGTAACGATCTGACGCTGTGTCAGACTCCGCGCCATGCCGCAGAACGTGCCGTCCTTCCAGTTCTCCGATCCTGCCAAGCAGCTCCGGCAGTTCGTCTACGAGTTCTGGTGCCAGCACGGTCGTGGGCCCAACCTCCGGGCGGTCCACGAGGGCACGGGGCTGGATCGTCGCCAGATCGTGCAGGGGTACAAGGAGCTGCAGCTCGGGATCATCTGCGTGGTCGACCAGGACTCGGTGAACGTCAACCTGTTGAAGTTCCAGCCCTTCTCGAGCTACCCGAGCCAGGTGGAGGTGTGGATCGACGGGACCTTCCACTCCTACGCCGGCTGTGCGCTCGAGTCCGTCGCCATCTCCAAGATGCCGCCCTTCCAGGGCAAGGAGCTGACGCTGAGGAGCTACTGCGCCTGCTGCCTGGCGCCGGTCGAGCTGCGGGCGCGAGAGGGGGTCGTCACCCCGGCCGACGCCGTTCGGGTGCACGTCAGCACCACCCCGTGGGACTGGAACAACGACGACATCATCCACCAGTGCGACTCGATGAACTTCGTCCTCGATGCCGAGCACGCCGAGCGGTTCGAGCGGATGACCAGCCGGCGCGGGGCCCTCCTCACCATCGACCAGACGGCCCTGTTCGTGAAGGCCACCGGTGACGAGCGCATGTGGCAGTACGACTGGGCCCCCGCCACCATCGACCCGAAGGCGGTGGTCTTCGGCATGAAGCAGCTCGGCGTCGACGTCTCGGCCTGGACGGGCGAGCGCACCCCGGTGCCTGGATCGAGGTCCGAGGGGTAGCATCCGCCGCGAGATGGACAAGCCGATCCTGGCCGTGGTCGCGGTCGCTGCCCTTCTGGCCGCCCTCGTCTGGGGGCGCTCCGCCCAGCGCATGCAGCAGGTGTGGCAGCGGGTCGCCGACGAGCTGGGTCCCGAGGCCGACGCCACCGTCCTGGCCCGCTCCAGCTATCGCAAGGAGCTCCACACCGTCACGCTCTACGCCGTGATCGCAGTGGCGTCGGCCATCGCGGCGGTGTGGGAGATCCGGGAGGCCGACTACTTCTTCGCCTTCATCCTCGTGCCGGTGGGCCTGTCCATCGCCTTCGGGCGGGACTTCCGCCGAGAGGCCCGCCTGGCCGAGGACCGAATCCTGCTGGAGCGCCGCGCCGAGGAGGTGCTCTCGCAGGAGGACCTCGCCCCCCGCCGCTGGGCCGACCGGCTGGCCCCTGAGGACCTGCCCGACTTCGCCGGGTTCGAGCTGGGCAGGGTCTACCAGGCCGGCACCGGGCTCATGGCCGGTGACTTCTACGACGTGTTCCGCGTGGCGCCGACCCGCATCGCGGCGGTCATCGGCGACGTGACGGGCCATGGCATCGAACCGTCCATCACCGCCTTCCAGGCCAAGTACCTGCTCCGGGTGTTCCTCCGGCAGTACCGGGATCCGGCCCAGGCCCTCGAGGAGCTCAACCGGCAGATGTCGGCGCTGGAGCGCTTCGAGGAGTTCATCTCGCTGTGCGTCGTGGTGTTCGACACCGAGGCATCGACCCTCCGGGTGGCGTCGGCCGGCCATCCCGCCGCCTGGCTGTGGCACGACCGGGAGGTGCGTCCCCTGCGGGCCACCGGCCCCCTCCTCATGCTCGACCCCGACGGCGGCTACATGAGTCGCGAGGTCCCGCTCGACACCGGCGACCTCCTCCTCCTCTACACCGACGGGCTGGCCGAGGCCCGCTCCGGCGAACAGCTCTTCGGCGAGGACCGCGTCGCCAACACCCTCCGGCGGGACCCCGGCGTGGCGCCGGACGTGCTCTGCAAGACGCTCCTCGAGGCAGCCAGAGAGTTCGCCACCGAGCCCATGACCGACGACGTCGCCATCCTCGCGATCCGACGCAGCTGAGGATGGAAGGCGGCCTCGACGAACGACGGCAGCGGGCCCGCTCGGGCAACCTGCACACCCAGGGCGACAAGCTGGCCGCCCAGGGAAAGCTCTTCGTGCGGGATCGGCTCGACCTGCTCCTCGACGACGCGTCGTTCGTGGAGGACGGGCTGCTGGCCAACACCATGGCCACCGACCTGCCCGCGGACGGCGTGGTGACGGGCGTCGGCACCGTCGACGGACGTCCCGTGTGCGTCGTTGCCAACGACCCCACCGTGAAGGCCGGCTCCTGGGGCGCCCGCACCGTCGAGAAGATCGTGCGGGCCACCGAGCACGCCCTCCACCACGAGCTGCCCATGGTCTGGCTGGTCGACTCCGCCGGGGCTCGCATCACGGACCAGGTGGAGCTGTTCCCCGGCCGAAGGGGTGCGGGCAAGATCTTCTACAACCAGGTGCAGCTGAGTGGAATGGTGCCGCAGATCTGCTGCCTGTTCGGCCCGTCGGCAGCCGGTGGTGCGTACATCCCGGCGTTCTGCGATGTCGTCATCATGGTGGAGCACAACGCATCGATGTATCTCGGGTCTCCGCGCATGGCCGAGATGG
>JBDSUN010000363.1:0-6499 GCA_039927735.1 Acidimicrobiales bacterium
TATGCCGACGTCTTCGTCGTGCTGCGCGAGGGCGATGATCGGCCCGGCCCGAACGACTGGGAGGCCACCGTGCGCACGCCAGACCACCAGCACCTCCCACCCGGCACCTACGAGCTCCGGGGCGGCACCCCCGATGCCCGCACGCTGAGCGGGCACGCCGTCCTGCGCTCCACCGACGGCTACCAGCACCACTTTCGTGGCGATGGCCTCCTCGGCGGGGTGGACGACGTCGTAGCCTGAGCCTCGCTCAGCGGGCGGTGACCCGGACAGGGAGCCGCTCGAACCCCCGGATGGCGGCGGAGGTCGTGCGGACGGCGCCGGGGAGCACGTCGATCGAGCTGACGCGCTCGGCGACCGTCCGGAACACCGACGCGCCCTCGAGGCGGGCGAGCGAGGCGCCCAGGCACAGGTGGATGCCGGCGCCGAAGGCGAGGTGGGCGGAGCTGTCCCGTTCGATCAGGAACCGGTCGGGCTCATCGAAGGCGCGCTCGTCGCGGTTGGCCGAGCCGTAGAGCACCACGACCGTCTGACCCGCATCGGTGCGGCGGAGGAAGAAGCGCACGGGGGCGTCGTACCGGAGCACCTCCTCCACCGTTCCCGGCGAGCGACCGGCAGGATCGTCGAGCAGCGTCGCCAGCTGATCGGGATGCCCGGCGAGGGCGGCGATGCCGTTGCCGATCAGGTGCACGGTCGTGTCCAACCCGGCGATGATGATCGACGCCAGCGCGATGAACGGTTCGTCGTCGTGCAGCGCCCCGTCGTCGCCGCCTTGGAGGATCGATGCGGCGAAGCCACCGGGATGGACGTCGGCGAGGCCGTCCCCGAGCGCCCACTCGAGGAACCGACCGAACTGCTCGGTGGCCTCCGCCGGCGGCTCGGGGGCTCCGAGGCGGAACGACGCGTCCGCCCAGCTTGCGGCGGCGTCGGGCAGATCGAGGCCGAGCCACGCGCCCATGATGCGGATCGGCACGGGCCGGGCGAGCGCCTCCATGAGGTCGCCACCGCCGGTTGCGACCAGTGCGTCGACCAGCTCCTCCACGATGGCGTCCACGACCCCAGCCAGCTCCGACACCGCCCGGGGCGTGCACCATCGGTTCACGGCTCGGCGCACCCGGGTGTGGGCCGGTGCATCGTTCTCGATGAAGGTGGCCCGCAGGCCCGCCTCGGCCACCGGCACCCACTGCACGCCGAGGCCGGAGCGGTAGGTGGCCGGGTCCCGCAGCACCCGGCGGGCCACCTCGTGGCGGGCGGCCAGCACCACCCCCCGCTCCGGAAGCTCCACCAGCTCCTCGGGTCGATCCCGCAGCCGGGCGTACAGCGGGTATGGGTCGTCCAGGTGCACGCGTGCGAACGGGTCGTCAGGGGCGATGGACGGACGGTAGCGCCGTAGCCTGTGGCCCGCCCCCGCCCGGGTGGCGCAACTGGTGGACGCGGAGGGCTTAAACCCCTCTGGCCCCTCGGGGCTGTGTGGGTTCGACTCCCACCCCGGGCACCAGCACCGAGGGTGCCCGTGAGGGGTGGCCGGGTGGTGGCAGCATGGGCCCGATGGCCGGCCCTGAGGTGCGTGTGGCCACCTTCTCGCCCACTGCAGCGAGCAGCGGTGAGGCGCGTCGCTTCGTGACGAACCTCCTCGACGACTGGGCCCTCTCCGCGCTCGTGCCCGACGCCGGGCTGTGCGTCTCCGAGCTGGCCGCCAACGCCGTGCTCCACGCTCGCGGCCCGTTCACGATCGCCGTCCGGCGCACGGGACATGGTGTGCACATCGATGTGCTCGATCCCTGCCCCGACCAGCTGCCGGTCGCGGTGCCCCGGTCCGGCAGCGCCGCCGACCTGACCCGGCGAAGCACCACGGGCCGGGGGCTCCAGATCGTGGCTGCGCTCAGCGACCGCTGGGGTGTGTCCACCGCGAAAGGGGCGAAGGCCGTGTGGATCGAGCTCTCTGATGCGCCACCCCCGGCCGACAACCCCGCCGTGGTCGTCCTCGGTCACCAGCCCCCCTCCGAGGTCGGCGAGCCGCTCCAATACCCCGGACTGCCTGTGCGCACCGCGGTGGCCAGCGGCATCCAGGTCGACGAGATCGTCCGGGACCTCCAGCTCGCCCTGCTCAGCCGCGAGCAAGGCGAGGCCCCGATCGAGGCTCGTCTGCTCGATCTCCTCCACCGGAGCGCCCCCGTGCGGCTGGCCGGTCGCTATGCCGCGCTGCACGCCGCATCGGAGGGCCGATCGCGCTTCGACCTCGACGTGGTCGCCTCAGAGGAGGCCCTCGCCGCCGTCGGCTCGCTGGCGCAGCTGCTCAGCAGCTGGTCGGCACGACGCTCCACCTTGATCTCTCGCTCGGACGATGCCCAGATCGACGCCTTCCGAGCCTGGTTGGGCGAGGAGACCGGCCGGCAGCGTGCCGGGGAAGCCCCCACCCGGTGCCCGCTGCCCACCTGAGGGCCGACCTCGACCCTCAGGTGGCGCAACGCATCAGCGGTGGACGGCGCCACGCTTGCGGTCGGTGACCGCGGTGTAGATCAGCAGGACGATGATCGCACCGATGATCGAGCCGATGATCCCGACCGGACCGAGTCCACGATCCTCGCCTTCGGAGCGAAAGAGGACGTCGGCGAGGAACCCGCCGACGAAGGAACCGACGATGCCGAGGACGATGGTGGCGCCGATGCCCATCGAGTCGTCGCCGGGGACCAGGGCCCGTGCGATGAAGCCGGCGATGAGGCCGATGATGATCAAACCGATGATGAACCCGAGCATGTTTCCTCCATGGGGATGGGATGTCGAGCCCGTCACTACCCCGGGCGGCGCCCGATCAGTCAGGTCAGACTGGAGTGGTGACCCTGATGATCGCCAGCCTCCTCGCCTTGGCCGACGAGGTCGGCGAGGTGCTGCGGGGGCTGCTGCCGCCGGAGTCCCGTGATCAGCAGCGGGCGATGACGTCCTCGCCGTACTTGGCGAAGCCCGCCTTCTGGCCTTCGACGTCGAAGGCCAGCGGCGGGATGATGACGCGGCTGACGCCGAGGTCGGCCAGCTTCTTGATCTCCTCGAGGGCGCCGCTCCCCAGAGCGCCGTTGCCGCCGGCGGTCACCTCGATGGCGTCGGGGTCACGACCGTGCTCGACGGCGGTGGCCCGCATGACGTCGATCAGCTCGGCCAGCTCCTCGTGGCTCCCCTTGCCCGGGAAGAAGCCGTCGCCCAGACGCCCGGCTCGACGGGCCGCCGCCTTGCTGTGGCCTCCCACGACGATGGGGATGTTGGGCTGGGTGGGCTGCGGCCGCGAGTAGACGTCCGTGAAGCTCGAGAAGTCACCGGCGTGCGTGGCCGGTGCCTGTGTCCACAGCGCCCGCAGCGCCGCCACGTGGTCGTCGGTGCGCTTGCCTCGATCGGCGAAGGGCACGCCGATGGCGTCGAACTCCTCCTCCAGCCACCCCACACCGATGCCCAGCTCCACCCGTCCGCCGGAGAGCTGATCGAGGGTGGCCACCTCCTTGGCCAGGATCACGGGGTTGCGCTGCGGCAGGATGAGGATGCCGGTGCCGAGGCGGATGGTCTTGGTGGCGGCGGCCACGAAGGCCAGCCAGATGAGCGGATCGGGGATCGGCGAGTCCTCCGGGCCGGGCATCTTGCCGTCAGCGCTGTACGGGTAGGTCGACTCGTAGCCGGCGGGCACGACGGTGTGCTCCACGGTCCAGAGCGACTCGATGCCCCCGGCCTCGGCGGCTTGGCCGATGCCGATGGCCCCCTCGGTTGTCCCCATGGGCCCCACGTTGGCGAACATCACACCGAACTTCATCTCTGGCTCCCCCTGGATCTTCGGTAGGCGGCGACGGTACTCAGCTCTGGAGGGGACCGACGACGTCGGCCACCTCGCTGAGGTGGGTCTCCCAGTCATCGGGCTCGATGAGCGGGATGACGACGAACTTCGAGCCGCCCACGGCGATGTGCTCGCCCAGCATGGCTTGGAGGCCGTCGAGTCCGGAGGCGATGACCCGGGTCGGGTCGATGCCCGGCCGGCGCTTGGCGATGCCAGCCACCACGGCCTCCGGGATCGGGCCGTCGACGTAGGGAAGCAGCGCCCCGAAGTGCTCCGGGTCGATGGCTCGGCCGTGCTCAGCGGCGGTGGCCTCGATGACCGCAATGCCGTCTCGCACGTCCTGGGGCGTGCAGAACGACGGCAGCCAGCCGTCCCCGAGGCGGCCGCACCGCTTCAGCTCCGAGGGTGCGATGCCACCGAGCCAGATCTCCAGCGGATCCTGGCGGGGCAAGGGTCTGACCACGGCGCCCTCGTAGGAGTGGAAGGCGCCGTCGTGGTCCACCGTCTCGCCGGCCCAGAAGCGGCGGAGCAGCGGAAGGACCTCGTTGAAGATCTTGGCCCGATCGCCCCGCTCGACGCCGAAGGCCTGGTGCTCGCCGGGGTCGACAGCGCCGAGGCCGAAGGCGGGCAGGAGTCGCCCGTGGGAGAGGCGGTCGAGGGTGGCGAGCTCCTTGGCCAGCAGCATCGGGTTGCGACCCGGTAGGACGAGGACCGAGAAGCCGAGCTTGATCCTGGTCGTCAGTCCGGCCGCCACGCTGAGGCCGACGATGGGGTCGGGACAGTCGCCGGTCACCCGCTCCGAGAGCCACAGCGAGTCGAAGCGCAGCCGTTCGAGCCCGGTCACGAGGGCGGCGAAGCGGTCGGGGTCGCTCGAGGCCCTCGTGCCCAACCCGTAGCCGATGCGCACCTTCACGAGCTCAGCCTGCCACGGTGAATGGCCCCTAGGTTCTGGTCCATGAGCACCATCGACCTCGCTGCCCCGTTCCGCCTCGACGATCGCGTCGCCATCGTGACCGGGGCGTCCAGCGGGCTCGGTGACCGCTTCGCCCGGGTGCTGCACGCCGCCGGCGCAACGGTGGTGGCGGCGGCCCGTCGCACCGACCGGCTCGACGCGCTGGCCGGTGAGCTCGGCGAGCGCTTGGTGCCGATGACGTGCGACGTCTCCGTGGACGCCGACTGCGAGCGCCTGGTCGCCGAGGCCATCGCCCTCCACGGCCACCTCGACGTGGTGGTGAACAACGCCGGCATCGGGGCTCCGATGGCGGCGGAGGACGAGCCCATCGAGTCCTTCCGGCAGGTGGTCGACGTCAACCTGAACGGGCTGTTCCTGCTCAGCCAGCTGGCCGGCCGCCACATGATCGAGCGGCGGTCGGGCACCATCGTCAACATCGCCTCGGTGCTCGGCCAGGTGGCGGCGGCCCCCATCAAGCAGGCGTCCTACTGCGCATCCAAGGGCGCCGTGGTGAACCTCACCCGGGAGCTCGGCGTGCAGTGGGCCCGCAAGGGGGTGCGAGTGAACGCGCTGGCGCCGGGATGGTTCCCGTCGGAGATGACCGAGCTCATGTTCTCCGACGACGGGGCCAACCAGTACATGCAACGCAACTGCCCGATGGCCCGGGCCGGCGAGGTCCATGAGCTCGACAGCGCCCTGCTGTTCCTGGCCAGCGACGCGTCCAGCTACATGACCGGCCAGATCCTCACCGTCGACGGTGGTTGGGTGGCCCGCTAGGACGAACGGGTTCGCCCGCCGAGGGCGGTGCCTGTGAGCATGGTCGGGTGCTGCAGGTCCGAGAGCTCGCGGTCGAGGTGGGCGGTTCCGTCATCCTCGAAGGTGCCAGCTTCTCGATCCGCGCCCGGGACAAGGTCGGCCTTGTGGGTCGGAACGGGGCCGGCAAGACGACGCTGCTCAAGGTGCTGGGCGGGGCCGACGACCCGTTCGCCGGAGTGGTCAACCGAACGGGTGGGCTCGGCTACCTCCCGCAGGACCCTCGCCTCGACGGGGTCGACGAGTCGACCACCGCCATGCGCCACATCCTGTCGGGCCGAGGGTTCGACGAAGCCATCATCCGGATCGAGAAGCTGCGCATCCAGATGGAGGAGGACCCCTCGGAGCGGGCCGTCAGCCGCTTCACCAGGGCCGAGGAGCAGTTCCGCAACGACGGCGGCTACGCCGCCGAGAGCGAGGCGCTGCGCATCGCCGCCGGACTGGGTCTCGACGCTGAGCGCCTCGACCTGCCCGTGGGCTCCCTCTCGGGCGGCCAGAAGCGCCGCGTGGAGATCAGCCGCATCCTCTTCGCCGGCAGCGACCTCCTGCTCCTCGATGAGCCCACCAACCACCTCGACAGCGATGCCAAGGAGTGGCTGCTCGGCTTCATGCGCGCCTATCGCGGGGCCCTGCTGGTGATCAGCCACGACCTCGACCTGCTCGACGAGGCCATCACGCGTGTGCTGCACCTCGACCGGTACGACGACGCCAGCCTCGGCACCATCGAGGAGTACAAGGGCACCTACTCCCAGTACGTGCTGGCTCGCGCCCAGGACGAGGTGCGCCTGGCCAAGGTGGCCCAGCGCCAGGCCAAGGAGATCGACCGGCTGCAGACCCTCGTCGACCGCTTCGGGGCCAAGGCCTCCAAGGCGTCGATGGCCCACAGCATCGAGAAGCGGATCGTGCGCCTCGAGGACAGCAAG